>JACPFE010000129.1 GCA_016183145.1 Deltaproteobacteria bacterium
CGAGCCACGGCAACAGCCAACTGAATAGAATAACGAGCAACACAACCCGCCCGTAGAGGTCGGCCCAGCGTTGAAACCGTCCCTTGGCCAGCGTGTACTGGACGGACTTGTTGTAATCCGCTGACTGGATCTTCTCATGAAAGCTGTCCGGTATGTCTTGCGCGGCCCCGCGCGCCCGCACATGGCGCCGGTTCAGTTCGTTGAGCGTGAATTCGACGAGAAACTCAAGCGTGAATAAAGCAAGGAACGACCCGACGATCAGAGGTTCCATGAGGAGGAGTAACAAGGCTGATGAGCCGAAACGGGAAGCAGCAAACCCGACGGGACGCCAATGCCCTGGAATTAAAGTTCGTTTACAACATCATGGCCCGCCGTCGTCATTCCCGTCCTTCGGCTACGCTCAGGACAAGCTCCAGCGGGAATCCAGTGGTCCTTCGAAGCCCTGGATTCCGGCTCGCGCCCCGCTTTCGCGGGGCTTGGCCGGAATGACGGTCGAAATATGCTGCCAGTTTCGGAAACACTACACTACGCGGCAGGCGTGTCGTAACTAAACGTGAGCTTGCCTTCGTTCTCGTCGACTTCGACCTTGCCACCGTTTTGCAGCTTGCCGAAGAGGATTTCGTCGGCCAAAACCCTTTTGATCTCATTTTGGATCAAGCGGGCCATGGGCCGGGCGCCGAAAGCCGGATCATAGCCCCGTTCGGCGAACCAGCGGCGCGCCTTGGGCGTAAGCTGCAAGAAGACTTTCTTTTCATTGAGCTGGTGATCGAGTTCCATGATGAACTTTTCAACGACGCGCTCGATGATCTCCGGGCCAAGAGCGTTAAACGTGACCATCGCATCAAGCCGGTTGCGAAACTCGGGGCTGAACATTTTCTCGATGGCTTCCTTGCCCTTGCCGACATTGGACTGGGCGGCGAAGCCGAGGGGCGAGCCACTCATCTCGCGAGCACCGGCGTTGGTGGTCATGATCAGAATGATATTGCGAAAGTCGGCCTTCTTGCCGTTGTTGTCCGTGAGCGTCGCATGATCCATCACCTGGAGCAGAATGTTGAACAGGTCAGGATGGGCCTTTTCAATCTCATCGAGCAGCAAGACCGCATAGGGGTTTCGATTGATCGCGTCCGTGAGTAAGCCGCCCTGATCGAAACCGACGTAGCCCGGCGGGGCGCCGATGAGCCGCGACACGGTATGCTTCTCCATGTACTCGCTCATGTCGAAACGCAGAAACTCAATCCCCATGACCTGCGCCAACTGCTTGGCGACCTCGGTCTTGCCGACGCCCGTGGGGCCGGAAAAGAGGAAGCAGCCGATCGGCTTTTCGGGGTGACCCAGTCCCGAACGGGAGAGCTTGATCGTGCCGGCAAGGGTCTCGATCGCCGCGTCCTGGCCAAACACGACCAGCTTTAAATCCCGGTCCAGATTCTGCAATTGCTCTTTATCCGACGTCGACACGCTGCGCGGCGGGATCTTGGCGATCTTGGCAACCATCTTCTCGATGTCTTTGGGGCCGATGGTTTTTTTGCGCTTGTCCGCCGGCTGGATCTTTACCGCCGCGCCGATCTCGTCGATGACGTCGATGGCCTTATCCGGCAAGCGCCGGTCGTTGATATGCTTGGCCGACAACTGCACCGCCGCCCGGATCGCCGCCGTGCTGTAGTGAACCCCGTGATGCTTTTCGTAGTGCGGCTTCAAGCCTTCAAGGATTTTGTAGGCTTCGTCCTGACTGGGCTCTGGAATCTCGATTTTCTGAAAACGGCGCGCCAGCGCGCGGTCTCTTTCGAAGTAGCTCTTATAGTCATGATAAGTTGTCGAACCGATGCACTTGAGTTCGCCGGAAGCGAGCGCCGGTTTCAAAATGTTCGACGCATCCATCGAGCCGCCGCTGGTGGCGCCGGCGCCGACGATGGTATGAATCTCATCGATGAAAAGAATCGTATTGGGCTTTTTCTTGAGACCTGCCAACACGCCCTTTAAGCGGGCTTCGAAGTCGCCGCGGAATTTGGTCCCGGCCAACAGCGCTCCCATATCGAGGGCGTAGATCACGGCGCTCTTTAGCGCGTCGGGCACCTCGCCGCGATGGATCTTGAGGGCCAAGCCTTCCGCAATGGCGGTCTTTCCCACCCCCGGATCGCCGACGTAAATCGGGTTGTTTTTGCGCCGCCGGCACAGGACGTGAATGGTTCGCTCAATCTCGTCCTCTCGGCCAATGAGCGGATCGATACTTCCCTGCGCGGCTCGATTGACCAGATTGACCGTGTACGCCTCCAGGGGATTGACTCGTTGAGACGGCTTTTCTTCCTCACTTGACTCATCTTCGTTTTGCGGCAGCTCCTCGCCGGTGGCGATTTTCGAGATGCCGTGGGAGATGTAATTCACCACATCGAAGCGCGTGATGCCTTGTTCCTCCAGTAAATACACCGCATAGCAGTCGGGCTCGCGGAACATCGCGATGAGCAGGTTTCCGCCGTTGATCTCTTTTTTTTCAGCCGATTGGGCGTGAATCACGGCGCGTTGAAGGACGCGGTGGAAGCCCAGAGTCTGTTGCGGCTCCTGGTTGAGCCCGTCAGGAAGGGTTTCCAACCGACCGGTAAAAAATTCCTCCAGCGATTTTCTCAGCCGCCCGAGGTCGCCGCCGCAGTTGAGGATCGCGGCACCGGCGTCCTTATCCCGCAGCAGAGCATAAAGCAGGTGCTCCAGGCAGACGTATTCGTGGCGGCGGCGCTTAGCCTCCTTCAACGCCGCGTTGAGGGTGATTTCCAATTCCTTGCTGATCATCCTAGGCCTCTTCCATCGTGCATTTTAGCGGATATTCATGCTGGCGCGCAAGATTTTCTACCAGGGTGACCTTGGTCTCGGCTATTTCATAGCTGTAAACGCCGGCCACGCCAAGCCCTTTTTTGTGGACATGCAGCATGATTTGCACCGCTTCAGTATGCTCCTTGTGAAAAACATACTTAAGTACCTGCACAACGAACTCCTTGGTAGTATAATCGTCATTGTGTAGCAAAACTTTGTAGAGCGGGGGCTTTTTTAGCTTTTTTTTAGTCTCGGAGACTAATTCGTGGTCGAAATCGGTTTCCCTGCGGCTCATGATCTTTCATGGCTCCCTGAAAACGGTCTGAATTTAGCATGCCGTGGCGCCGGCTCGCAATCATCGCCCCAGTCCCCATTGATGAATTGCATTTCGCCGTTTAACATGGTTTGTTTTTCAGTCGGAACGAAGTGCTGTCTTGCCCACGGAGTTTATTAGATCCGAAGGCCGTTAAGCCGATTGTCTAGGCCCCCCACGAAAAAGAGGTATACCATGCTTTCCAACAAAGTCAGCGAGATCATGACCACCAACCTCACCACCGTGCAGATTTCTACATCCATCTTCGACGTCATGCAACTAATGGCAGCTCAGGACGTCGGCCGGGTCATCATCACCGACCAGGAAGTCCCGGTGGGAATTTTTACCGAAAAGGATGTTTTAAGGCGAGTCGTAATCACAAGGGTCGACGCCAAAAAAACGGCGATCAAAGAGGTCATGACGGCCCCGATCCGCGCGGTGCGCGAAGAAACCCATATCGTTGACGCCTTCGCCCAGATGTATCGTGGCAAGTACCGACATCTCCTGGTGCGCGGGCGACGGGGAAAAATCGTTGGCATCGTCTCCATGCGCAGGATTCTCAAACTCGCCGTCGAGCTGGGGCAAGGAATGAGCGAAACAAAAACCATGGCGAGCATTACCAGCGAGGCGGCCGCCACGGTTGACCAGTCGCTGTCGGTCTACCAGACCATCGATCTGATGAATAAGAACGACGCCAGCGCGGTCGTGGTTACGGCCGAAGGAAAACCTGCGGGAATCGTCACCGAGCGCGACGTGCTCCAGCGAGTGGCCACCAGAGAAATCAGGACGAGAGATACGGCAGTGAAAGAAATCATGACCACACCTCTGGTCACGATGGCCCACACCGCCTTGGTCGGCGACGTTCTCGCGGAGATGTATCGACGCGATATCCGCAACATGCCGGTCAGCGGCGAGTCAGGCGAATTGATGGGCATCGTATCCATGCCCGATATATTACAGTATGCGCAGGCGTTCGACATTGACGAAAAGGTCCGACAAACCTGGAAAGAAGTTCAGGAATTCTATGATTCCGAAGACTATTTTACGCCTGGCTAAAACGACTAAGCCGTTGTCAATTAAGGGAAATATGCTAGAGTTTTAACGTTGCCCATAAGCCCGGAAGGAGGTTGTATTTTGGACACGCCAACGATCAATGATCTCAACATCTGTGTCGCCACCGAGAACGGCTCGGGAAGCGCCTCGTCGAACAATATCCTCTTCAAGGCAATTTTCAAAATGGGCGTGCCTTGCTCATCGAAGAACATGTTCCCGTCAAACATCCAGGGATTGCCCACCTGGTACGAGATTCGTGCCTCGGCCGAAGGCTACTTGAGCCGCAAGGATGTCATCGATGTCATGGTGATGTTCAACGACGCCACCGCGGCCAAGGACATCCACCGGGTGCGCGACGGGGGCCTGATTCTTTACGATGATTCCACCCCGCTGCCGGCCAATCTAAGGCGGGATGGTGTCCAGTACATTGGATTTCCCGCCAATAAGCTGGTCACCAAACTAGTGCCGGCTTCCCCGCTCCGGGCCAAGCAACGGAATATGGTCTACGTCGGCGCCCTGGCTTATCTTTTCGGCATTGACATGGAAGTCATCAAGGCAGTGCTGGAAGATACTTTTGGCAAGAAACCTGCGGTCATCGAATCGAATCTTCTCTGCATCGACGCCGGCTATCAATATCTCAAGGAGGAGAGCGCGACTCAGAACATCGCTCGGTTAGAACAAATCCCCAACGGCAACAAGGGCAAAATCATCACTGAAGGAAACACCGCCGCGGCCATCGGCGCGATTTACGGTGGCGCATCGGTTATTTGCTGGTATCCCATCACCCCGTCGAGTTCTCTGGCCGAATCCATGGAATATTACCTGCCGCGGTTGCGCAAACCCAAGGACGGCAAGAAAACTTACGCCATTATCCAAGCTGAAGACGAGATCGCCTCCGCGGGTATGATCGTCGGCGCCGGTTGGGCCGGCGCGCGCGCCATGACCTCGACCTCCGGACCCGGTGTTTCGTTGATGAACGAATCCATCGGTCTCGCCTATTACGCGGAGGTTCCTTGTGTATTCTTAATTGTCCAACGCGGCGGTCCTTCTACTGGTCTTCCAACGCGGACTCAACAATCGGATATTTCATTAATGTACGGCGCCTCCCACGGCGATACCCGCCATATCCTGCTGATTCCCCATGACATGAACTCCTGCTTCGATTTTGCCCGGCGCAGCTTCGACTTTGCCGACCGGTTCCAAACTCCGGTATTTGTCGCGATGGACCTGGACCTGGGCATGAATTTATGGTCCTCGGAGCCTCTCAAACTGGAAAAAGAACCTTACGAGCTAGGCAAGCGACTAGGCGCAGAACAGCTCGAGGAATGGGCCAAAGCGGGAAAGAAATTCCGCCGCTACTTCGATCAGGACGGCGACGGCATCCCTTACCGAACCGTGCCTGGCAATCAGCACCCAATGGCCTCTTACTTCACCCGCGGCTCCGGCCACGACGCCGACGCCAAATATTCCGAAGATGAAAACGATTACAAATATATCCTCGACCGTGTGCGCAAGAAATTCGAAACCGCGCGCAAGTTTGTCCCCAAGCCCATCATCGAGAGGGAAAGAGGGGTGAAGACCGGCATCGTTTGTTACGGTTCAAGCTACGAGCCCGTTCGCGAGGCGCGCGACCGGTTGAAGGCGCGGGGTCTGAAAACCAACTATATGTTGATCCGCGCTCTGCCCTTGACCGGCGAAGTCAGAGACTTCTTGGCCGAGCATGACACGATCTACCTTGTGGAGCAGAACCGCGACGCCCAGATGGCGGCGATTGTCAAGGATGAGCAGCCCGAAGTGGGCGCCAAGATCGTGTCCGTTTTAGTCTACAACGGCTTACCGGTGACCGCCGGCGAAGTGGTCAAGCAAATCTTCGATGCCGCTCAGTCGGCACAACCCAAAACCGCAACCGCTTAAGCGCAAGGACGGAATCATGGCAGAAGCAAAACTCAACCGCATCAATTTGTCGGAAAAAGACTACGAAGGCGCCGCTTCGACGATGTGCCGCGGCTGCGGTCATGACGCGATCTCGGCGTCGGTCATGCGCGCCTATTTCGAGAGCAGCATCGACCCGCGCAAGGTTATCAAGCTCAGCGGCATCGGCTGTTCTTCAAAAACGCCGGCTTATTTCCTCAGTCAATCCTTCGGTTTCAACGCCGTGCACGGCAGAATGTCGGCGGTCGCCACCGGCGCCAATCTGGCGAACCACAAGCTCATGCCCATCGGTGTTTCCGGTGACGGCGATACCTCGGCCATCGGCCTCGGTAATTTCTGTCACATGATGCGGCGCAACGTGAATATTACCTACATCGTCGAGAACAACGGTGTTTACGGTCTAACCAAGGGTCAATTCTCGGCCACGGCCGACGTCGGCTCTGTCATGAAAGGCGGCAAGGTAAACGATATTCCGGCCATCGATCTGGCCGAGCTGGCCATTACCCTGGGCGCCACCTACGTCGCCCGGAGTTTCTCAGGCGACCGCAAACAACTTACACCGCTCGTTCAGGGCGCGCTGGCACACTCAGGTAGCGCCATTCTGGATGTCATCAGCCCCTGCGTCACGTTTAACAACCATGAGGGTTCAACCAAGAGCCTCAAGTACGCTAAGGGGCACCTCGACCCGATCCACGACCTCGACTTCATTCCGCCGTTTGAGAACATTGACGCGGACTATGAGGAGGGAACCGATCATGAAGTCAAGCTGCACGACGGTTCCCGGATCCGTTTACACAAGCTCGGCAAAGACTATGATCCGACCAACAAGATGCAGGCCATTACCGCTATCCACGCGGCCATTGCAGAGGGAAAGTTCCTAACGGGTCTGATCTATTACAATCCGAATCGCAAGGAATTCGCCGAAGAGTTAAACCTGTGCGACACTCCGCTTTCGGATCTCACCCAGGACGATCTGCAACCGACTCTCGAACAGCTTCAGCAGATTAACGGTAACCTCATGAAGTAACGAAATCGGCCCGGCGGGGATCCCGCCAGGTCGATTTGTGATTGCGGGCTTCTGGTCGTCATTCCCGCCCTTCGGCAAGGCTCAGGACAAACTCCAGCGGGAATCCAGCGGGGGACTGGCTACTTTTTCGGCTTCGAAAAAGTTGCCTGTCCCCTTTCTGAAAGCTGGATTCCGGCTCTCGCGTGCTTCCGCCCGCTCGGCCGGAATGACAATCGAATTAGTACCTGAACTTAAGACACGCTAAACTACAGCCCCGCCACTTGTTTGGGCAACTCTTTCCAAGCATCGATAATCTCACTGGACGACGCTACCAAACCAAAGTGGCGCCGCATGTTTTCCAGCGTGCCCAGGTGCAGCTTCGCCTCGTAGGCCGCCGAGCAGTCCTCGATCATCGTCACATAGTAGTCGTACATGTAGGCGTCGCGCGCCGTGGTCTCGACGCAGACGTTGGTGGCGACGCCGCAGACCAGCACGCTTTGAATTCCGCGCGCCTTGAGAACCGTGTTGAGGTCGGTGTTGATGAACGCGCTGTAGCGGTGCTTGATGACGACCCGCTCGGAAGGCAACGGCGAGATTCCTTCGTAGAGCTCCGCGCCCCACGTCTCCTCGCGGCAGGTGTTAAGGCCGCTCTTTTGCGAGCTGCGATAGATCCACGACGGCGTGTCCGTCCATTCGCTGTGAGTCGTCCTGATATAAACGATCGTCAGTCCCACGCGCCTCGCCTCGTCGATCAGGCGGGTAAGATTCGGGATCGCGGCTATAGCAGCACTCACGTCCTCGCCTCTCTTGCCGGCACTTCCTTCGGGACTGACAAAGTCGTTTTGCACATCGACCACGATCAGCGCCGCGTATTTCGGATCGCAGCGCTCTTTGAGCGTTCGTAAGACGTCCATAAAATCTCTCCTGTTTCAGTTCCGAGGATGGAGGATTGAAGATCGAGAATGCCGGTCCTCGATCCTCCATCTTCCATCCTCGATTTCAATGATCATGCTTTACTTGCAGCCCGCCGTGGCCCATCGCCATGATGTCGGCGCGGGTAATCTTCTCACCGGCCAACAGGCGCGGCAACAGCATATCGAAGGCGGTAAACGAGTCGTGCAACACGCAACCGGAAAGTCCCAAGACCGGCGCTTCGTTGAGATACGCCAGTACAAACATCGAGCCCGGCAAAACCGGAAAGCCATGTGATTCGATCTTCGCGCCGCTGCGGCGGATTCCTTCCGGTGACTTGTCGTCCGGATCGACGGACATGCCGCCGCTGACCAGAATGATATCGGCGCCAGCTTGTTTGGCATTTTTGATGTGGTCCGCGATCACATCCGGATCGTCGGGCGCGAGCTTGACCGACTCCAGATGCGATCCCATCTCGCCGACCTTGCGGCTTATCACCGGCTCAAAACCGTCTTTGATCCGGCCGGTAAATACTTCGCTCCCCGTAACCACCAGGTGCACGCGCTTGGGCGGCACCGGCAGCAACGTCACGATCGGTTTTTCTTTACAGAGAGCCTCCGCTCTCTGGATCAAATCTTCCTTGACGACGACAGGAATCGTGCGCGTGCCGGCGACGACGGTGCCCCGCCTTACATAGTGATTGCTAGGCAGCGTCGCCAGCATCAGATCACCCAACGAATTGAAACGATATAATAATTCGGCGTCGACCTTCAGCAGCCCGGATATTCCGGCAACCAAGTTAATCCGCCCCTCGCTCGGGTCGGTCAGCGTGAGATTCGGCCCCGCCGCTGCTTTGGCGAGCCGACGTGCAGCGTCTTCTTCGTGAAGTTCGTCTTTCTCAAGCTCCATGACGTAGAGATGCCGCTTGCCAACGTCCAAAAGCTTCGAAACATCCTCCTGGCGCACGATATGACCGCGCCGAAACGCCGGACCTTTGTGTTTGCCGGGAATGATCTCGGTGATGTCGTGGGCCAGCGGCAGTCCAACCGCTTCTTCTACGGGTATGACTTTCAGCATGTGTCTCTATCCTCGAAACCCTATTGTTGATGGAACAACCGCTCTTCGCGTGTTCGTTCATTATTTATTTCACTTCAGAGTCGGCCATGTCAACTAAAGGGGCAGGCGAGGGATTCGGTCAAGAGGAGACCAGTGGTCGGTGACTCACTGTATTTGAACGACCTCCCCGACCTCCTCCGGCCGCACATAGACATGCTCGCACGGGAGCGGGGTCTGCACCAGGACCACGATCATATTGGTCTGGCCCGTGTTGATGATCTCATGAGGGGCGTTGACAGGAACATAGACCGCCTCCCGGGCTTTCACGCTTTTCTTCTCCCGTCCCACGATCACTTCTCCTTCGCCTTCGACGAAAAAGAGAACCTCAGCCGAGTTGGGGTGGCGGTGCAGCGGATTTTTTTGTCCCGGCTGAATGCAGTACATATTGAAGTAAAGTTCTTCCATCTCAAAAAGCCGCTTGCGCACAAAAGCCTTGGGATGGAACTCGATATAGTCGTCAATCTTTAACGTTTGCATAAAATCCTCCTAATCTTAACTTTTTACTCAAGGGCCGTAATTTCTAGATCATCGAAATAGCTCACCGAATCCGATATCGTCCATAGGCCGACTCTCCCGGCGGCAAAAGTCTCATCTCGGGCCTCGATCAACAGACGGTCGTTCCAGTAGCCTGAGATCAAAGGACCGCGACATTCCACCATGATGGTTTGCCACTCGTCGCTACGCACATAGTAACGTTTAACAGGCCAGCGCTGGTCCCCAACACATTTAAAGAGGCC
>JACPFE010000036.1 GCA_016183145.1 Deltaproteobacteria bacterium
GCCGAGCTGATCGACCGGTAGCAGGTTGCTGAAAAACCAGCTCGGAGTCCTTCGACAAGGCTCAGGACGAACGGAGGGGAATTGTTATCCTTGGCCATTTTCCGTTCATGCTGAGGTTCTCGAAGCATTCCGAATCTTTTTTCAGCAGCCTGCCAGACACCCGCGCTGCGATTTGCTCTCCGCCCGCTCGGAACCAAGGGAGAAACGTCTAATGGAAACGAAACTGATAAATCCCGTCTCGCTCGCCAAGCCCAGCGGCTACACTCACGGGGTGAGGACCTCGGGCGCCTCCGCGCTGCTATTTCTCGGCGGCCAGGTGGCATGGGATCAGGAAGGCCGGCTGGTCGGAGGAGGCGACATCGTCGCCCAATTCGACAAGGCGCTGGAGAATCTGTTAGCCGTGGTTCGTGACGGCGGCGGAACGGCCGAGAACATCGTCAAGCTCAATATCTACGTCACCGACAAAGCGGCGTATCTCTCGGGCATGAAAGCAGCGGGCCAAGCTTACCGAAAGCATATGGGCAAACATTTCCCGGCGATGACCCTGGTGGAGGTCAAAAGCCTCTATGAAGATGGCGCCCTGGTCGAGATCGAGGGGATGGCGGTGCTATAGCGAATCGGCGTGGCCGCGCTTCTTTCAATCAAAGCGTCGGAACAATCTCTCCCATGAGCCGTTCCATCTTCTCGAGCATCGATTCAATCGAGATCGGACTGGGGATATTGAGGTCGATGCAGATATGCTTTACGCCGGCCTCGCGGTATTCAAGAAGTCTCTGCCGCACGGCCAAACGGTTGGCGGGATCGCGCAAATCCGGAAACGCGTTCCAGCGCAACGTAAGATCGATTTTGTCTCCATCGCGCCCCTGCTCTTGAGCGAGCTGCGACACCAAGGCGAATTTTTTCGTCATCTCCACAATCGGCATGCGGCTGGTCGGATGCCAGCCGTCGCCGTAGGCTGCGACGCGCCTTAGCGCCCGCTCAGAGTTGCCGCCGATCCAAATCGGCGGCCCGGGCGTCTGCAACGGTTTCGGCAGAAACACCGAACGAGGCACGCGGTAATATTTTCCATCGAATTGGATCTCCTCCGCTTGCCACAGCTCTCTAAGGAGCTCAATGAATTCATCGGCCTGTTGATTGCGTTCCTCGATCCCACGGCCCACCGCGACAAACTCATCCGCGCTCCAGCCGGCGCCGAGACCGACGATCACCCGGCCGCCGCAAAGCACATCCAAGGTCGCGATCATCTTGGCGGTTACCGTCGCACTGCGATTGGCCGCGACCAGCACGCTCGTTCCCAAAGAGATTTTTTCCGTATGCGCGGCGACGAAACTCAACACCGTCAGCGGATCGTAGGTATTGCGCATGGGGCCAGGCGTTTCTCCGCGGGGATTGCCCGGATATTTCGACGCCGGCGCCACCGGCCAGAGCAGGCGCTCGAGAACCCAGAGCGACGAAAAACCTAAAGACTCGGCCCGGCGGGCAACCGCAACGATGGCCTGCGGACTGGCATGGGGCCCGAAGTGTGGTAGCGCGATTCCGAGCTTCAAGTTCAGCCTTGCTGGGTGGAGTCCTGAGTCCTGAGTGCCGAGTTCTGAGTCCCCTCCCCGGCTCAGGACTCAGCACTCGTTACTCGTTACTTATATTGAGAGCCGCTTCGAGCTCTTGGGCGATGGCGAGATATTTCTCGTGAACGCCGGCGCCCATCTCGCGAGCTTCATGCTCCTCGAAGGACTTGAGCAGCGCCGTTTGTTCCGCGGCGGGAATGCAATCGTCCGCGATCATGAACAAGATCTCGTCCTCTTTCTGGATATGCTCCTTCAGCAGACGGAGATAGCCCCGCGCATGGCTCAACAGAGATTCCACTCCGCCTGTCTCCCCCCGCTCCAAACCTTCGACCGCCGCCCTCATGGCGCGCACGTGACTCCGCCCTTCTTCATGCTCCATCAACATCACGCCGATGGGTCCGCCTTCCAGCGGTATGCCATGCGCCTCCATCGCCGGGAAGAGAAGTTTTTCTTCCTTGAGATGATGGCATTGATCCGCGAAGTTACTAATGAAGTCCAGCGCTTTTTTCCAGTGGCTCAACGATTGCGCCGGCGGGACGGTCAGGAGTTTCCCCACCGCGGCGAGGACTCTTTCGATTACTCGATGTTCATCGCTCAAGACTTCCGTGGGCTTCTCGAATTGATGGTGTTCATAAAAGCCGTGTCCATGCGAGTGTTCCATGTTTAACCTCCGTCGCTGTCCAATCGTCCTCAAGCTTGCGCGGCGTCTGTAGAGTCGCCGCCGGTTAGAACAAACCTATTCTTTAGCATGCACCATGCCACGAGTTCCAGACAGGGACAAATGAATCTCGCATGGCAAGGCGATCCCCGTTGAACAATGCGGTCCTTGTGCCGAGGATCTCAGTCCGTGATTTTTCGTCCCCGGGAAGAGAAACGGTTGCGATTCCAAAAGGTTGGAATACAGAGATGAGAATCGGCGCTACGAACGCGCCGTCATCACCGAGCGGAGATTGTTGAACAGAAACAAGAGCACTGCCGCGATGTTTCCAACTCCGCCCCATTGCTGAACCGCCGTTGACAACGCGAGATCGCCGCCGACCCTGAGCAGCAGCGATCCGTGCAACAGGACGAGATGAAGATAAAAACTTCGGCGGAACGGCAGCGCGAGTCCGGTCACCGACGGAAAAATCACCGGCGCGTGGGCAAAGATCATCGAAAAGACAAATCCCACGAAAACCGCATGCAACATCGCGTCATACTTCGGCCCGGCAACGAAATCATCCGCGAATGTGATCCAAAGCATGCCCGCGGCGGCAAGCCAGAAATAACCGCACAGCAGACAGACGGCCATATAGCGTGTTAAGCCACGCTCGCGGACCGTCCGCCCGGCGATGTCGTAACGGAATAGCCATAGGGCGAGCGCCAACAGCGCCGCTCCGGCAACGCGAATTCCGGCGTCAAAGGCGGGCAGAGATATCACGAGGCCGATCAGTAAGACCGCGACGCTCGTGTGAAAAAGCCAGGACGCGCGCGCCGGCCGTTGCATGACGCGCGAGAGCTGCAGCCTTTCCCCGGCGATCATGAGCACGAGGAACCCGATCCACCAGGGCGCAGCGACGTTGAACGGCTGGGCCGCCAGCCAAAGCGTGTTGCCCACCGCCCAAAGGACGGCGCTTAAAATCATCACGATAAAATGAGCCGCCGGCGCCAGGCGGTAAAGGGAGACAAAAACCAAAATCGATAAACAGCTTCCAACGAGCGCCAGTGCGGCGCCAAACTCAGGCGGGAAGCCTGAATCTCCGAGCCATCGATCCCACTGAAGATCCCAGCGAAGCTCACCATGGATCCGATGCTCAGGAGGCCCATGGAGCCCGCCTCGACCACCTCCATATACCCGGCCGGGTGGCTGGCAGAGACCCGATAGAAGTGAGGCCGCGCCTAATCCAAGAAGGAGAAATCTAAATTTGAACCGATTAAGCATGAAGGGGACTGGCTACTTTTTCGATCACGGGACAAACAGGGGGACAGGCAGCCTTTTGAAATACAAAGAGCAGCCAGTCCCCGAAAAAGTTGCCTGTCCCCGTTTCCGCACCGCGAGCGCTTAACTTGCCGACGTAACGCGAAACGCGGCCATCGTTTTCCATAAGCGCCAGCGATAACTGGCATCTATTATATATGGACGGCGGCATCGCAAACCGCACGCCCATCCATATCACAGCGTCAACGATGATGCGCCAGCAGGTGGAGACGATACGGGCCCCCTGCCGCCCGCCAAAGTTCCGTGCGACAAACACTGGACACACACGAAGCCAGGTTCTTTTCTGTCGGACCCACGAACCTTGTCCTGAAAGTTAGAAATATCCGATTGGATTTTCGCATTTCCAAAAAATAGTTTCACGGCGCCAACGAGAGAGAACCCTGAAAACGCTCAAGATTTATGATGGTACAGTGATTGCGTACGCGCGTGGCTAAGGGACCTAAATCATCCATTGACTCTATGCAATCACTATGAAACTCGGCAAGGAAAGTCGATACGCCATTGAGGGATTGGTTGTGTTGGCGAAAAACCCCTTCGGCACGACGATGCACTTGCGCGACATCGCGGACGCGGGAGGGGTACCGCAAAATTTTCTTGCGAAAATATTTCAAAAGCTCAAGAGGGCAAACATCGTCGCTTCTTCTCGAGGTGCGGTTCGAGGTTACGCCCTCGCCCGTCGTGCAGGAGCGATCAACGTAAGAGATATTTTGCTGGCGGTCGAGGGAAGCGACACTTTTGACCACTGTTTTTTTTGGAGCGATCGCTGCGCGCAGGCAGCTCCCTGCCCGATGCATATCCATTGGAAACGGGTACGGCAAACCATCGCCGCGTTGATGGAGCGCACGACGGTGGCGGACCTGGCTAGACTTACCTATGGAACAAAAAGGCCTGACCCATCGGATACCGATGAGGCAGCGGACCTTGCGTTCAATATGACGAATCCGGATCACGGTACGGTTGGGGCGTCACATTTATAAATGATGACCCCATGAAGCTTCGAGAAGGAGACAAGAGATGAAAATAGCCTTTTCATCGGCGCTCGCAGCGATCGTTGTTCTCAGCTGCGCGGCGGCTCTCAGGTCCGCCGATACTAAACCTCCAGCAGGATCCGCTCGGTTGCTGGCGCTCGGTAAACAAGTTTACAGCCAACAGTGCAGCGCTTGTCACGGCGTGGGGGGCCGGGGCGACGGAGAAGCTGCCTATCTGCTTTATCCCAAACCGCGCGACTTTGTGGCGGCAAAGTACCGGCTGGTATCGACATGGGAACGAGTGCCGACGGACCAGGATCTGTTCGACACGATCACGCGCGGCATGCCGGGCTCGGCCATGCCCTCCTGGGGGCATTTACCGGCGGAGCAGCGCTGGGCTTTGGTCTATTACATAAAATCTCTCGCTGAAAAACCGCTCGTCGTAAAACCGCAGAAAGCGCCGGCCGCAGACGGCAGCGGCGGCGCAGGAATCATTCAACCGCCGCCCCGGCCGCCTTTCGATGCCGCAGCGAGGGCGCGCGCATTAGAGATGTATAAGGAAGCCTGTGCTTCCTGCCACGGTGCCAACGCGAGAGGTGATGGCGCGGAAAACCAAGTCGATGAAGAAGGCTATCCGACCCGCCCCCGCGACCTC
>JACPFE010000130.1:0-399 GCA_016183145.1 Deltaproteobacteria bacterium
TTCGATGACATCCCCTTCGGAAAATAAACCTATAGTGAGGGTCACCCATTCGTGACCCCATTCGCGTTAGAGCGGGCGTTAAATGCCTGGCTAGGATGACGCGCCGAGGAACTCTGAGACCTGAATGGATCGATTCTGCGCTGAGAGTTGTAGCGGAGATCCGACGAAAAGGAGGAAATCGATGAAAAAGGAAAGACACGAAAAAACGACAGTTACGGTAAGATTAACAGACGAGGAAGATCAGGTCTTGAGGCGTCTCTGCGCGCTTAAAAAGACGAGCAAGACTGGATACCTTGCTCGCCTCGCTAAAGACCAGGCCAAGCGAGAGCTTCTCCATTACGCCGCTGAAGAATATCTGCGAGGAACGGTGTCCCTGAGCGAGCTGGCGAAAAAAACCGG
>JACPFE010000130.1:476-8699 GCA_016183145.1 Deltaproteobacteria bacterium
GTCCCTGAGCGAGCTGGCAAAAAAAACCGGCCTGGATGTACCCACCATTATGGATGAGGTTGCCAGCATCAAAGGGGGGGACAGGCGGGCAGTGGAGGCGTTTTTGTCCGCTGTGGAAACGCTCTCGAAGTTAAATAAAGATTCAGAGTTCTATAATTTAGCTGTCAAAGCCGTCAGAGAATAACCTGACCCGAGAGGTGGCGGCGCGGCCGATCCGAGTTGCGAAAGAGGGGTGGCCAAAGCCACCCCTCACCGAGAATGAGCCAGCGAAATACCGGCTATTTACTTCCGATGAATTTTGATGGACACTGCCCGCGGGTCAATGTCGTCGTTATCACCGAATCTATTGTCGTGAGGGTCAGGTCTATTAGCGAAGCATTCCGAAGACCGCGCATCCTACATTTTCTTTCCAATCTTTCTCGCTGCTCTCACGAGTCGACCGACCGTCGTGAAATGCACTCCGAAATGTTTTCCGATCTGCTCATAAGTATACTCACCCGTCTCATAGACAGCCACCACCGCTTCGTTTCGATCCTCATGCCTTGTTCCTATCAGCTCAACTGACGGCGCTGGCCCGCGCCGCTGTGCACGCGGTATGCTAACGTCCTCGCTTTCCTTACTCTTCAATCGGCCCTCCACGGATCTCTTGTAATACCGTATGGCTATCCCCCACCCCTGCCCAAACTGCGCGAGCAGTCCGTCCACCTTTAACCCAAGGGGAGAGCTTTGGGCTCCTATCGTAGCGTTGTAACTGCTCCGTCGCCACCCACCCGGTTCTTTCACTATCCCCGCTCGCACCGGATGAGCACAACGTAGCGGCATACCTCAAGAAAATACGCGTCTTTATCCACCAGTATTGCTTTGTAACGCCCTTGAAGCAAACGCCCTACCCGCCGGCGGCGCCGGTTCGAAAGCTAGGTGTAAATCCCATTGCGTTCGCGCATCCCTTTGGATAGTTTCCCTCGCTCGTCTCAATAACCGAATGGTAGTGGTTCGCCATCAAACAATACGTGTGGCAAATCCAGCGAAACCGTTCAATGACCGCTCTGAGAGTTGCCAAATACACACGCCGGTCCTCATCGTCATCGTAGATCACCTCTTGGCGGTCGCCACGCGCTGTCACATAGTCCAAAGCTCCAGCAAACTGAATCCTTTAAGGTCTGGCCATGTTACATATTTATTTAACAGAAGAAATGCTTTGTTAATAGACCTGACCCCATGTCCTGCATGTCCACATGTCCGCGCTCAAAGAGGCGAAACGGCTGTTGGAAGACCTCCGCTAATCTTTGCCGCACTTCTTAAGCGAAGCTACGGCTTCACGAACGCTAGTACGAAGCGGTCGTCTTTATTGCGCACTTTGTTAACGTTGAAGTCGCGCGGGTCCTCCGGTTTGCGCAGCATGTTTCCCTCTTTGGCCAGGGTGAAGCCCGAACCGGTGACTTCTTTGATCACGAGCTGCTTGTCGATGCGATGAAGTGTCTTGGCCGCCGCGTTGCCTGTTCCATCTTTGGCCGAATGATCGACGACGTGGTAATTAAGATGAATGATCACGAAGTCCAGGGATCCATCTTGCGGTAACGCGATCTTGTCCATGGGTCCGTCGAGCACCCGGACGTTCGCAAAACTCGGTTTCTTCCAACGTTCGGTGATCTCGGATCTTGAAGCGGGAATCGCCGAGTAGACTAGCCCCTGCATGCCGACCAACTCAGAAAGAATCGCCGTGTAATAACCCCGCCCGGCATAAATGTCCGCGACCCTATCGCCGCTTTTGACGCCGTAAAACGCTAAAACTTCGTTCGGCTTGCGGGCGCCGTCTAATTCGCGCTCGTTCGGCGGGCGGTCCGGGTTGATCAGAATCGCCGCATAGTCCGGCGCCGTCGCCGCGCAGCCAGCGAGCGTCGATCCCAAAGCCAGCACCCATACGGTCTTGAGCCAAGAACATCTATCCATGGAACGGGTCCTCCTGAGTTTGTCGGTGCCTCGAATGTAGATTTTCTGAGGGGAAAAGCAAGAGTCATTTCGTCGCGGCGGATAGCCATTTGGCGGATTTCGGATAGCGGACCTTCGGCTCAGACCAGGTTGCGCTGGAGCGCCGAGTCGACATCGTAGCGCAGCAGGCCCCAAATTTTTTCCGTGCACTTGGCGAAGTCCGGGTCCCGCATGCTCTTCATGGTGCGCGGTCGCGGGATATCGACCGTCACCACTTCTTTGATCAGACCCGGCCGCGCGCTCATGACCGCGATGCGGTCGCAGAGCATCACCGCTTCATCGATATTATGAGTGACGAGAATGACGGTTTTTTTGTCGCGTTCCCAGATGCGCAGCAGCTCCTCGCGCATGAGCAAGCGGGTTTGCGCGTCGAGGTTGGCGAACGGCTCGTCCATGAGGATCACTTCGGGATCATTGGCCAACGCCCGCGCAATCGCCACCTTTTGTTTCATGCCGCCGGAGAGCTCATGGGGACGCGCCCCGGCGAAATCCAACAGCCGCACGACTTCGAGGAAAAAGCGGCTGATGCGCTTGTAAACCGACGGTTCTTCATTGCGGAACTCCGCGCCCAGGGGCACGTTCTCTTCCACCGTGCGCCAGGGCATCAGCGCGGAGTCTTGAAACACCATCGAGACCGGCGACTTGGTCCGTTGTTCGCCGACGAACTCCACCGTGCCGGTGCTCGGCAGCTCCAACCTAGCGATGATATGGAGCAGCGTCGTCTTACCGCATCCGGTCGGTCCGATGACGCCGAAGAATTCCCGGTCGCGCACCTCGAGATTCACACCGCCCAGGGCACGCACTGAGCCCTGGGCGGTGATGTACTCTTTGGTCAAACCGTGAACGACGACTTTCATCCAAGACCCAGAGATTCCACCGCAAAGAACGCAAAGGTCGCAGAGAAAAAAGTGATTTCTATTTCAGATCTTTACGACCTTCGCACTGCTATAGTTGCGAATTTGCGCAGCTTGCGCAAATTGGCCGAGAGTCGAAAAATCTCGGATTCGGATATTGCTCCCGCCAAGGCGCCAAGACGCTAAGCGACAGGCCCAAGGCCTGTCATCCCGAGCGAATGCGAGGGATCTAGGAAAGATTTCTCTCTTCGTTCGAAATGACAATGCTCTTCCTTTGCGCCTTTGCGTCTTTGCGGGAGATATTCCGAATTTTGGTTGCGGCTATGCCGCGCTAGGTTCTCTGCGGTTAATTTTCTTATCCGAAAAAGTCCTCTAGCTTTGCTTCGCCGTAATTTATCGCCCGCTGAAGATTTCCTCGAATATTTTGCCGTAGCGTTGGAAGTCTTCGAGCACCTCGGTGGGGGCAAAGACCGGTTTGATTCCTTCTATGAGGCGCGCCTGCTCGGGCGGAGTGTCAACGCGATCGGGGATCCGGTTCATGCCACGAATCACTTCCTGCCCCCGCTTTGACAAGACAAAATCCATGAACAGCCGCGCCGCATTGGGATGGGGCGCCTTGGCCGAAATGCCGGTCGGATGGATGTTCGCAAACACCGGATTCAAATAAATCCAATCGACTGGCGCACCCGCCGGCTTCAAGACCTCGAAGGTTTGCGAATAGGCGGTCAACCCGCCCTTGAACTCGCCCGCTGCCACAAGCTGAGCGAGTAGCGTGCGGCCGGCGCGCAACTGGGTTTGTTTGGCAAGCTCGCGCATGTAGGCCAGACCCTTCTCTTCGCCCATCGCCTTGAGCATCGTGCCGAACCATTCATAGGCCTTGCTATCCATACCGATGTTGCCCTTCCACTCGGGCTTGAGCAAATCATTATAGGACTTCGGCACGCTGGCTTTGGTCACGGCGCGGGTGTTGTAACCGAAGGCCGCGTAATTGGTGTAAATCGACGTCCAAGCGCCCTGGTCGTCCTTGTAGCCTGGGCGAAAATATTTTCGCTCCGGCGACTCGTAAAGCGCGAACATGCCTCGCTTCTTCAGGTTGTGGCCGTAGAAGCTCGTCAGCACCGCCACGTCCCAAAGATTTTGCCCGGCGCGGCTTTCGGTCAGGATACGCTCCATCAGCGCCGCATCCGTACTGCGATAAAAAGTGGCGTCGATTTTTGGATAGAGCTGTTTGAACGCGTCGGTGAGCGCTTTCGAGTCGGCGGCATTGAAGGTCGCATAGAACATCAACTTGCCTTCAGCCTCCGCGCGCTCTCTTACTTCCGCCGCGCCGACACCAACGACAGAAACAATCGTAAGCAGCAGCGCGCCCAACAGTCCTGCACCCAACTCGAAACCTGAAACCCTAAACTTTTCATCACGGCATCTCCGTCAACAGCCGGCCGTAACCGATCACCGGCTCGTTCAAATGCAAAATTTTCTTCGTCGCCCAGACCTGCGCCGGAATGCTCGACACCACCGTTGTCCTGAGATCCTTCTCCAGCATCTCGATCACGGGCAGATTATGCCAGCCGGCGCCGAGCATATAAATACCGTCCACCGGTCCATGCTCGAGAAACACCTTCTTGGCGAAGTTGTAAATCGCTTCCGGGGCGATTTTGCCGGCGTCTTTGAACGGGACTTCGATCCCTTTCATCGCTTTCACCGCGAAGCCGTCGTCTTCGAGGAACTTGGCGAACCTTCGGTTCATGTCGTCCTGAAAGTAGGTGATACCGACCAGCTTTTTCATTCCCAGGGCGCGGAAGGCGTCTACTTGGGCGATGGTCGCCACGGTGACAGGGATTTTGTACTTCTTAGTGAGCGAATCGGCGATCTCGCGGTCGGCGCCGTGGCCGCGCACCATCGTCGGCGGCGCGCCCATGATCATCACAACATCGGCCCCAAGCTCGGCCAGCCGCGCGACTTTTCTCTCGGCAACCGTCAAGGCCTCTTGTAGTTCTTTTTCGTTTCCCGCCCGGATGCCGGCGTGACATGGAATGAAACCAACCCCCTCAGGCATGAGCTTGATGAAACTCTCCATCGACCCCGGCCGGTAGGTGGGCTTGACCAAGCCGACAATTCCCCGCGCACCGTAATACATGAACAACAATCTCCTTTGATCATCGTCGTAGGGGCGACCGGCCGGTCGCCCCTACGCTTTGCGCCCTTTGCGGTCAATTCCTTACGCCGCCGCTTGCAGCGTGCTGCCGTTGCCGTTTCCCAATACCATGCCGGGCAATGCGCCGGTGTGTTCGCCCCGCTCTACCAGCACTTGACCGTTGACGATGGTCGTCTCTATGCCGACGGCCTTTTGAATCAGCCGCTTTTCATTTCCCGGCAAATCCTGCACCATCTCCGCAGCGCGCTCGCGGATCGTCGCCGGATCGAAGACGACCAGATCCGCGGCCATGGCGGGGCGAAGCAAACCGCGATCTTGCAGGCCGAAGATCGACGCGACCATAAACGTGAGCTTACGCACGCCCTCTTCCAGGCTCATGATGTTTTTCTCGCGTATCCAGTAGCCGAGCAGGCGCGTGGCGTAGCCGAAGCCGGCATCGTAGATCAAATGCGCGCCGGCGTCCGACTGGCCGACGAGGACAAACGGGCTGCGGATAATCTCCGCCACCGCCTCCTCGTCGCCGTTGGTGCTGGAGGTCTGAAACTCCGTGTCCAAACCTTCTTCCAACGAGAGATCGAGAAACGCGTCGATGACATCCTGGCCGCGAATCTTGGCGATCTCGGCAACGCTCTTTGTTTCGAAATGCTTGTTCGCCGCGGTCGCCGCATTGATCATGTAGACCAAATCCCAGCGCCTTGAGAAGCGCGACGATTTCTTCTCTTCCACCGCTTCGTAGCGCAACTTGCGCCGCGCCTCGGGGTCGCGGAAAGCTTTAATGCGCTCGTCGAGCGGCAAGAAAAGGATCGTCTTCCAGGTCGGCAGGTCGTCGAACACCTGGGCGTTCTTTAACGTCAGCCGGTTGTTGAACAAGCGCGCGTTGCACAGCGGATAGGACTGCACGCCGCGATCAAGCGACTGCTGCGCCAAATCCAGCAAGTCGCGCCACTCGTTGGGCCGGTCCCAGCGGTGCGCGATGCTTTGCCAGATCACCGGACGGCCGGACGTGCTAGCGATCCTTTCGAAGAGCTGCACCGTCTCGCGCATCGGCACCGAAACGCCCAAAGAGCCGCGGGAAATCTGCACCGCGCCCCGGTTGATCTCGCCCAGCGCGCAGGCCAGCTCGATGATCTCCTCGTCGGTGGCGAGCCGGCTTGGGATCGGCGTGCCGTCGGCGAACATATGCACCGGATTTTGATTGGTCGAGAAACCGATCGCGCCGGCGCGCACGCCGGCTTTGAGAATCTCTTTCATCTGGTGAATTTCCCCCGGCGTGGCCGCGCGCTCCGTCGAAGCTTCGCCCATAACGAACTGCCTGAGGGCGCAGTGGCCCATCAGCGCGGCGACGTTAACGCCGAGATTGCCGCGCAACCGGTTCAAGTATTCGGGAAACGTCGTCCAGCTCCATTGGACGCCCGCTTTCAGCGCCGGAAGCGAGATTGCTTCGACGCGTTCGAAGCTGCGGAGAATCGTCTCCCGGTCCTGTTGCTTGCAGGGAGCGAGGGCCAAAGCGCAGTTGCCGGGGATCACGGTGGTCACGCCGTGGAAGCAGGACGAAGTCGCCAGCGGGTCCCACAGCAGTTGCGCGTCGAGATGGGTGTGAAAGTCGATGAAGCCCGGCGACACGGCGAGGCCGTCAGCTTTGATCACCCGCTTCGCGCTGCCGCTGATTCTGCCGGTCTCGACGACGCGGCCATCTTGCACGGCGACGTCGCCGAGATAAGAAGGCAATCCGCTGCCGTCGTAAATTCGCCCGCCCTTGATCAGAAGGTCATAGGCCATAAAGTCTCCTTCCTGGCTTGAACCGCTGGAGGAGCTTACGAGAGGCATGCACGGCTGTCAAACGTTGGGGGGCCAATTTACCTGGACGCCGCTCTTGGCGCACTCCGATTTGAACAGAGCGTAAATCTCCTCATCCTCGTCCTGGTACTCGATCTGGTCGCCGCCGAGCGTGACGCTCTTGGCGAGTTTTTCCTCCTCGGGCGCCGTACTGAATTTTCGGCTTCCCCAACGCAGGGCGAGGTAGCGGGCCGGCTCCTTGCCCGTGTTGAAATGCTGGTGAAACCAGCGGTCCGGAGGGACGAGGACGCTTCCCGCTTGCCAATCGAACTTCTCTTTTTTGCCGCCTTCGAGCCAGAGCAAGGAATAGCCGTGGCCGCTGAGAATGATCACGTGGGCGCCCGGTCCGTGGCGGTGCGCCTTCTTGTAAGTCCCGGCGGGAAACTCCGAGATGTGAGCGCACATGGTGTTATTGGCGATCTCAAACAATATCGTGGCGCCGCCCGCGCCCCGCTCTTTCCACTCGATGAGCTTGAAGTTATAGACGTCCGCGACGAAGTTCGTGTCCCAAACCCGCCCTGGGTATGCTTGGCCTTTTCCGGAAAAGTAATCGTCCTCTCCGCCGTAGCGGTCGGTGAAGATGAACTCGTTGTTGAAGATAAAATCGTAGTTGTGAAACAGGTTCACGATCAACGGCATGTTGGTGACCGCCAGGAAGCGCGCCGCCTTGCTGCCGGAGCCGTTGAAGTGCTGATACCAAGCGTTCAAGGGCGGAGAAAAAAGACTTCCTTCCTGCCACTCAAAGGTTTGCTTCTTGCCTTCCTTGGTCCATACCGTGGTAGCGCCCCGTCCGCTCAGGACGAAGATCAGCTCCTCGAAGATCTGTCGTTGCGCAATGAGATTTTTCCCCGGCAAGATCTCGCAAATATAAGCGTTGTTGGTTTGCCCGATGGTCGCTTCTCCTTGCAGGATGGTGCCGTCCAGATCGATGTATACGCCTTCTCCTCCCCTGCGCGGCCAGGGCTTTAACGGCACGCTTTTTAAGTCCTGGACGCCCAATCCTGAAATGCTGCCGATCCCCTCCTCCCGAACAAATTTCTGGTAAGAAGTGAGACCGCCTAAGCCAGGGATGGATTGACTGATCGAAGAAGCCATGGATGCACCTCCCCGCGGAGTTTGGCCAACCATTTTTTCGCCCCTAGAGTTCCTTTGCCTCGCTTAGAGAAGCCAGCAAGCTGCCGTGGCCAGCGATGCGCGCGCAAATTTTCAAAATCTTGAACGAGTGCCAGATCACTGCCGCCGTGCTGCTGACCACCGCCACGCCGAGATCGTTTTCCAGTTCCTGAAGCCAGGGGACGGAGAAATGAGCGCAGGGGATATAGACCGCCTGCGCCTGAGGCGCCTCAAAGAAAACCTTTCTCGCGTGGTGATAGGAGGCTTCGAGGGGAA
>JACPFE010000154.1 GCA_016183145.1 Deltaproteobacteria bacterium
TGCTGGGAGCTTGCCTGTCTCGGCCTGCCGGCGCTGCCCGTGATCATGGCCGAGAACCAAAGGCGCATTGCCGAAGAACTGGATGCGATCGAAGTAGTTCAGAACCTCGGCTGGCATGATGACGTTTCCGTCGAACGGCTCGCCGCCGCGGTCAATGTTCTTCAACATGATTCTTCACGGCGTTTACGAATGAGCGAGCAGGGCAGAACACTGGTGGACGGGTGGGGCGCGGAGCGAGTGGCGCAGGCCCTTTTCGAGGACTCGCGCAGGAGGGCTGCTTGACGGTGCGCATTCTTTTTCTCGGCAATAACTGGGTGGGTTGGCAAACGCTCCGCTGGTTGAAAGATCAAGGCGAGGAAATCGCCGGCCTGGTCTTGCATCCCCGGCATCGACAAAAGTTTGGCGACGAGATCCTCGGCAGCGCCGGTGTCGATCCAAAATTTATTTTCGATGGAGCATGCCTGCGCGAAGCCAAAGTGCTGGAATCCATCCGCGCGCTCAAGCCCGATATCGGGGTCTCGGTATTTTTTGGTTACATTTTGCGGCCGGATTTTCTGGCGGTGCCGCCGGCGGGTTGTATCAATCTCCATCCCTCGTTTCTGCCCTACAACCGCGGCACGTATCCCAACGTCTGGAGCATACTCGAGGGCACGCCGGCGGGCGCTACGCTGCATTACCTCGATCCCAGCGTCGACACAGGGGACATCATTGCGCAGCGCCGGGTGGAAGTGGAGCCGACGGACACCGCCGAAACTCTTTATCGGCGTCTCGAATACGCCTGCGTCGAGCTTTTTGCCAAGACTTGGCCGCTGGTGCGCGAAGGCAAGGCGCCTCGAGTTTCCCAGATCGGCAAGACGGGAACGAGCCATCGAGTGCAGGATGTCGACCGGGTTGACGAAATCGATTTGCAGGCAACCTTTAAGGCGCAAGACCTGATCAATCTTATCCGCGCGCGGACCTTCCCGCCCCATCCGGGCGCATATTTCCGCAGCGGCGGGCGCAAAGTGTATCTCCGTCTCGACCTTGCTTATGAAGAAGACATCACCGGGAGTTGAGATGGGAAGTTGGATCGAAATCAATGGCCGGAGGATCGGCGCTGGATGTCCGACTTACATCATCGCGGAAATGTCGGCTAATCACGGGCAGAGCTTTGAGCAAGCGGTGGAAATCCTCGAAGCCGCTAAGGAGACCGGAGCGGACGCGATCAAGTTGCAGACCTACACGCCGGACACGCTGACCTTGGATTGCGATAACGACTGTTTTCGTATCGACGGGACTCTGTGGCACGGGCGCACGCTGTACGATCTTTACGGCGAAGCCTGCACGCCCTGGGATTGGCAGCCCAGGTTAAAAGAAATCGCAGCGCGCATAGGGCTCGAATTGTTTTCGACGCCGTTCGACGACACGGCGGTGGAATTTCTCGAGCGCATGAATGTGCCTGCCTACAAAGTCGCATCTTTCGAGAACGGCGATTTGCCCTTGCTACGGCGCATCGCACGCGCCGGCAAACCCGTCATCATGTCCACCGGCATGGCGAGCGTCGGGGAACTTACGGAAGCGGTGCAAACACTACAACAAGCGGGCTGCCGACAGTTGGCCCTGCTCAAATGCACGAGCGCCTATCCGGCACCGCCGGAAGCGATGAATCTGCGCGCCATCCCGCACCTTGCCGGGAGGTTCGATTTGCCGGTGGGTCTCTCCGATCACACTTTGGGCGTTTCAGCTCCCGTGGCGGCGGTCTCGTTAGGGGCCTGCATCATCGAAAAACATTTCACCTTGTCGCGCTCGCAGCCGGGACCGGACAACGCCTTTTCCCTGGAGCCCCGCGAGTTCAAGACCATGGTCGACGGAGTACGCTTGGCGGAAAAGGCGCTCGGCGAAGCTCGATTCGGCCGGGCCACGGGCTTCACCCGCGCCACTTCGAGGAAGTCTTAGGTTGCCGCGCCACGCGGGATATCAAACGCGGCACGCCGTTAGCCTGGGAGATGGTAGGCGAAAAGCGGGCGACGCCCTCGACGATGCAGAGCGGAGGTCTCCATGGAAACGCAGGATAATATTTTTGCGCGGTCCGAAGGAGACCGGTGGTTCGAGCGCAACGCCGGGGCGCTGCAAAGGTTCAACCCTGCCGAGGATACTCCGCTCAAGCTCATGCAGTTCTATGGGGTGAATCCGCGCAGCGTCCTGGAGATCGGCGCCGCCAATGGTTTTCGTTTGGCTGAAATCCAGCGCCGTAGCGGCGCGCGCGCGGTCGGCGTCGAGCTATCGCATCAGGCGATCGCGGACGGCCGGGCGCGTTTCCCGTTGGTCACCTTGGTGCGCGGCGCGGCGAACTCCGTGCCGCTGAGAGAAGCCTTTGACGTAGTCATCGTCAATTTCGTTTTTCACTGGATCGACCGCGCTCATCTGCTCCGGTCGGTGGCGGAGACCGACCGTCTCCTGCGCGACGGCGGCTTCCTGGTAATCGGAGATTTTTATCCGTCGAACCATTTGCAGGTGCCGTATCACCATTTAAAGACCGGCTCAGTTCTGACCTTCAAGCAAAACTACGCCGAAGTTTTTCTGTCATCGGGGCTGTACCATCCGGTCGGCCTCATGACGGCACACCACGCTTCCAAAAAGCCGGACCCGGAAGTGACTGAAGACGAGAGAATCGGAACTTGGCTCCTCCGTAAGGAACTCCAAAGACACTACGTCAACTCCGAAATCAACAGAAATCATGGGTAATCCCGCCGGAAAGATATTCCCTAGTTTCTTGGTTGTCGGGGGCGGTTCGATCGGACGGCGCCACGCGCGCAACCTGCTCAGCCTGGGCGCGTGCGAGGTTGCGGTTTTCGACGCCTCGCGAGAGCGCTGCACGCAGCTGGCTTCCGAACTCGGCGTGGATACTGTCGAGAACCTCGAGCAGGGTTGGGAGCGCAAGCCGGATGTTGTCATCGTTGCGCTACCGACCTCTCTTCATGTGCCTTTGGCCCAAGACGGAGCACGGCGGGGCTGTCATCTGTTTGTCGAAAAGCCGTTATCCGATCGGTTGGACAACGTCGAGGATCTACTCGAGATGGTGCGCCAACAGGAGTTGGTGACCCTCGTGGGATGTAACATGCGCTTCCATCCCGGCCTGGTTGCCGTAAAAAAGCTGCTCGATGAGGAGACTGTGGGACGGGTCATCGCCGCCAGAGTCGAGGTCGGCCACTATCTTCCCGATTGGCACCCATGGGAGGACTATCGCCAGGGATACAGCGCCCGCAAAGAGCTGGGCGGGGGGGTGATCCTCGACGCGATCCACGAAATCGATTATATCCGCTGGCTGCTCGGCGAGGTGGCTGTCGTCGCCTGCCTGGCGGGAAAATTCAGCCGGTTGCAAATCGACACCGAGGATACCGCCGCGATGCTGCTGCGTTTCGAGAGCGGCGCGGTCGGCGAAATTCATCTTGATTACGTCCAGCGCGCCTATAGCCGCACCTGCCAGATCATCGGCGACGAGGGGACGATTCATTGGGACTACACCGAGGGCCAGGTGCGCTGGTATTCGGCGCAGACGAAAGAGTGGAGATTCTTTTCCAATCCAACGGATTGGGAGCCCAACCAGATGTACGTGGACGAAATGCAGCATTTTCTCCGTTGCCTGAAGCGAGAGGAAAGTCCGGCGTTGGATGTTTTCGAGGCCGCGCGGGTGCTGCAAATCGCTCTGGCGGCAAAAGCGTCGGCGCAGCGAGAGCGCTGGATGGATTTAGCGAGTCAAACTTGGAATACCAACGCAAGGTCGTAGCTTTGGTTCAAGCCCGCATGGGCTCCACCCGTTTGCCCGGCAAGGTCCTGGCCGATATCGATGGGGAACCGATGCTGGCGCGAATCGTTTCGCGAGTCGAACGCTCAAGTCTGGTGACAGCCGTTGTCGTCATCACTTCCGACACTCCGGCCGATGACGTTATCGAAGAATTCTGCAAGAAAAGAGGCCTTAGCGTGTTTCGCGGCAGCGAAAACGATGTGCTGGATCGCACCTATCAGGCGGCCAAAGCGCAACAAGCTGAGGCCATCGTTCGTGTCACCGCCGACTGCCCGCTGATCGATCCGGCAGTGATCGACCGGGTCGTGGCGGCCTATCTGACTGATGACTGCGACTACGCGTCCAACACGCTGATCTATACCTACCCGGACGGGCTCGATACTGAGGTTTTTTCCTTTGACGCACTGGAGATTTCATGGCGTGAGGCGCGCCGCGCGGCGGACCGAGAACATGTCACGCCTTACCTGCGCGCTTCGGGACGCTTTCGGCTGCGTAACGTGGAGTGTGAATTGATCCGCTCTTTGCGTCACTATCGCTGGACCGTTGATGAGCCGTGCGATTTGGAATTTGTCCGGGCGGTTTACGCGCGCCTGCGCTCAAAATCGAATTCCGGCTGGCGCGAGGTCTTGAGCCTTCTGGACGCCGACCCGGCTCTGGCTCAACTCAACTCCGGTTTCATCCGCAACGAGGGATATTACCATTCGTTGGCGCGGGAGCCGGCCGTCATCGCGCAGCCGCGCTCGATAAAACGGTCGCTGGAGCTCAAGGCGCAAGCTGAATTCTTGATTCCCGCGGCCACGCAAACGCTCAGCAAGGGCCCGACGCAATATGTCCAGGGCGTGGCGCCGGTGTTCTTGGCGCGCGCCAAAGGTAGTCATGTCTGGGACGTCGACGGCAACGAATATATCGATTACCCCATGGCGCTGGGACCGATCATTCTCGGTCATTGCTATCCCGCCGTCGATGAAGCCGTGAAACGGCAAATGGCGTATGGAACAGCCTTTTCCTTGCCGCATCCGTTGGAGGTCGAAGTCGCCGAACGATTGGTCGAGATGATTCCTTGCGCCGAAATGGCGCGCTTCGGCAAAAACGGCTCCGATGCCACCGCGGGGGCGGTGCGGTTGGCTCGGGCCTATACCGGCAAGGAACTCATCGCGTGTTGCGGCTATCACGGTTGGCAGGATTGGTACATCGGTTGCACGACCTTCAATCGAGGCGTCCCTGTCGCCGTCCAACAACTGATTCGGACCTTTCAGTACAACAATATCGAAAGTTTGAAACGCATCTTCGCCGAGCATCCCAATCAAGCGGCTGCGGTAATTCTGGAGCCCGTCGGTGTCGTGGAGCCGCAAGGTGAATTCCTGCAACAGGTGCGCGAACTTACCAAACGCGAGGGCTGTCTGCTCATTTTTGACGAGGTCATCACCGGATTTCGCTTGGCGCGGGGCGGCGCGCAGGAACATTTCGGCGTCGTGCCGGATCTGGCCTGCTTCGGCAAGGCGATGGCAAACGGCCATCCGTTGTCGGCCGTCGTCGGCCCACGCGAGATCATGAAGGTCTTTGAAGATGTCTTTTTCTCCTTCACCTTCGGCGGAGAGGCGCTATCTCTCGCCGCCGCGCAAGCGACGATGATGGAGATCGCAGAGAAAGAGGTCATCGCCCACCTTTGGGAGCAGGGGGGCCGGCTGAAGGATGGCACCAATGTGCTGGCCCGGGAGTTTGGTTTGGAACGATTCGTGGGTTGCCTAGGCCTGCCACCGCGCACAGTCGTCAGCTTCTTCGACGAAAGCGGGCGGGAGTCGCTCTTGATCAAGAGCCTGTTCCAGCAAGAGTGTCTGAAGCGCGGGGTGCTCTTCTCCGGCGGCCATAACCTTTGTTTTAGCCACACGGCTTCGGACATCGACACCACCTTGCGCGTTTATAGGAGCGCGCTGGAGTTCGTGGCGCGAGCGATTCAGGACCGCCGCGTTCGAGAGCGGTTGGAAGGCGAGCCGGTTCGGGCGGTTTTCCGCAAAGCTTAGCAACCTGGAGAGACCAATCCATATGGGAAAAAAGAGCAAACAGCGCGACCGCGGAGGGGCCGGCGCCAAGCCGGCTAAAAGCGTTGTCGCGGTTCAAGAACTGAACGGTCGCAGAGCGCGTGTGCTGTTTGCCATCGGTGATGCGGACCTCGCCTACACGGAGGGCAAAATCTGGCGGTTGGCGAAACGGCTCAAGGAGCAGATCGGCTGGAATGTGGTCGCCGCGTCCCATGATCGAGAGGCATTGGAGTCAGCTAGGAAACTCATGCTGGATGTCGAGTACATTCCCATCGAGTCGCCCGGCGTTACGGTCGAGGAGCGGTTGCGCGCGACCGATGAGATGATCCGTGAGACCGCGGATATTCACATCCCCGGGAGCCAGCTTCCGCTATGGAAGGTCTTGGCGATGGATGATTTCCTGTCCTCGTTGCAGCTCTTTGGCGCCCAGCCATCTTATCCTTTGGAGGCCGACGCGATCATTGTTCCGATGATGGCGATCGACAACAACACCCGAGCGAGTAGCGGTCTTTATACCTGGCTAATTTCCGAAGGGCGCCGGAGGAAGATCCCGGTCATCGGACTTGAAATCAGTCCGCTGGGAAATAAAAATACCCTGAGCCATCTTCCGGTCGATCACTACGCTGTAAAGAACGAATGGTCGAAGGAATTTCTTGTGCGTCAGGGCCTGGCCCAGCCGGAGCGCGTGTCGGTGCTGCGATGGGAGGAGAGTTACTGCTCATGGTCGGGGACGGACGAGTTTACGGATGCTTTTCTCGAGCTGGAAACCACGGCGAGAGAAATGCTCGTTATTCCTCAGGATAGGTTCACGATTCTCATTCCCCATCACGTTGCGTTTCTCTGGGAGGTTCGAAAAATCCTGGAGGCACTGGCCCAAGTGGAGCTTCCCATGAGTGTTGTCATTCGTGTCGACTCTCGAACGACACGACGACAGTATCATGAACGGGAACTTGTCATGGAAACCTATGGCAAAGAGATCCAGGCATTGCCCCACGTCGTGATCGACGAACGCGTTGGCATAGGCATACTCTTGCAGTTGGCGGATCTCGTCATCTCGCCCTTTGCCGGGACCACCACCGAGCGAGCGGCGCTTTGCCGCAAGCGCACCATCATCTGCCAGGCGATGGGAGAAGAAGGAGAGCAAGGCGAGTTTCTGTACTGGGAACCCACGCCGGAAAAGATTCCAGGCCTGATTCGATCCTGGAAAGAGAAGGGTTGGCTCGAACAAACTCGGTTGGCTCAGATCGTCCAGGCGATCATCAGCCGAACAGCCAGAATAGCCGCTTAGGAGGCGCCATGGGAATCTTCTCCGGGGAAAAGGCTCTTTGCTTCATTGCCCTGCCGCATCACAACCGCTTCCTCGTGCCAATCATGGAGGCGCTGCGTGAAAGGGGCATGCACATATCGTATTTTACCACTGCCGCCGAAGGCGCCTTCGAAATCACGCTCAATCAGGCGAATCTTCCGTATCGACATGTGCTGGATTACGCCGCGGGAGAAACCATCGAACGGACGCGCGCGGCGTATAACGAACTGCGACCCGTATTGCAGGAGAAAATCTTGAGCAACTACGTGCTCCAGTCGGTGCCGGTCGTCATCCAGGACAAGGTGATTCGTTCAGCGGTGGAGAACTTTTACTGTCTGGATCGCATGCTTGAGGTGGAAAAGCCGGACCTGCTATTCGCGCTCCACGAACTGAATCCCTGGGGCAAGATCCTGGGCTACCTTTCCCATGTCCACCGGATTCCCTATTTCACGCTGCAAGAAGGTCTTTACTACGCCGACATTCACTACTACCGTTTCCATACTGACTATTCGACTGCCTGTCTGGTTTGGGGCGAGGACTGCCGCGAGATCCTGCTTAGAGCGGGCTGTGGCGATGACAAAGTCTTCCCGGTGGGGAATACGCATATCTGGAACGCGAAAAAAGAGTTTACCAATGAGGCCGTCGTTCGCGAGACCCGGGCCAGCTTGGGGATCGCGCCGGAGCAGAAGATCATTCTCTTCTTGATGTCCCATTCTCACTACCAGCCTTTCGATGCCAGGATCTTTCTGCAGTGGATGAAAGCGCGCGGCGACGCCGTCGCCGTCTTTAAGTGGCATCCGGTGACCGGAAAAGAGATTGTCGACCGGGCCCTCGACAAGATGCGAGACCATCCGGCTATTCGTAGTGTTCACGGAACCGATACCTATGCTCTGATCGGAGCGAGCGACGTCTGCGTCACCGTAGGAAATTCGACGACGGGATTAGAGGCGCTTGTATTTGGAAAGCCGCTGCTGGAGGTCCGCCTGGCGGATCAAGACTATTCCTTTGCTGAACAAGGAGTCGCGGAGCCGGCGGCGGGCTTTGAAGATATTGGAGCGAGGTGTGACGCGATTTTGTCGCAGGGCTTGCCAGAGAGTCGGCGGGATCAAGTAAAAGGATACTTGGCGCACAATTTTGCGTATCAAGACGGTCAGACGATGGAGCGCATCGTTGGCCTCGTAGAAGAGTCGCTGAAAGCCAACGGCGAAAAAGAAAGAGCCCCGCTCCCTTCACCCGGCTGGGCGAGTTGCCCATGCTCCATCCTGCTGCCGGTAAGCGATGCGCCGCCCGAGACTCTTCTCGCTACGCTTCAGGGCATAGCGTCCAATATTTCCGGGGAGCTTTTTGAAGTGGTGATTGTCAACTGCGCCGCCGGGAACGAGACGAACGACATCATCAACTCCCTGGGCGGAGACGTGAAGATCATCCCCGGAAAACCGGATTGGAGCTATTCCGAAGCGTGCAATCGGGCCGCAACAGAAGCCCATGGGAAGTATCTGGTTTTTCTAAAACCCGGGCTAGTCCCTGAAACGGGATGGCTCGAAGGGTTGCTCCGGGCCGCAGAAGAAAAAGGCGATCTCGGCGTTGTCGGCGGCATGCTGCTTAACAAAAACAATCTCTTATGGCACATCGGCATTGCGTTTGATGTCAATCAGGGTCCGTTTTCGATTTACCGGATGTTGCCTCCGGCATTCTCCGGCGCGAAGAAACGGCGCGAGTTTGGCGCGGTTGAATTCCCGTTCTTGGCCGCGCGCGAGCTGTTTTACCGTCTGGGGGGGCTAAACACGGCTCTTTGCAATCGCTTCGAAGACATCGATTTTTGCCTGCGGGTAAAGCAAACTGGCCTGCGGGTCCTTTATGCGCCGGAAAGCCGAATTATCCGTCAGGCACCAAGCTGGGAGCCGAATCCGAACCAGGACCAGATAAACCGTATCCACTTTTACTCCCGTTGGACCGGTTCGCTATGGCAGGACGACGCCGTATACCTCCAGGAAGACGGCCTGACTCACGACGCCCTGAGCGCTCTTTACCGGGAGCTCGCCAACCGGGTCGCTCATGGCGTTAGCCACCTCGGGATATCCCCTGGGCTTTAGGGCCGCCGCGTCAATTTCATCGGCTCTAGAGGCGGGGATTTGCCGCCCTAAAAATCCGGCGCAGCCGGTCGGGAGCGGACTGGCGGACCGGATCTTAAGGGTCTTTGTCCGTGAGCGCGCCTTGAAACAGCAGTTTTGGGCGGAAATCCTCCTCACCGGCTCAATTCGCGGATTTCGTTTCTAAAGAATTTTTCATAGCCGCCGATTCTGATCTTGTCGGGAGCCGTTAATGCTCCCGATATCAAGCCGTTTGGCCCGCTGCCCTGACCAAATCCCCGAAAGAGTTCCCTGTTAAAGTTTTCCGCGCAGTGTGCCGATCGTTTAATGCAACGGGGGAAGGAAACCCCGAAAAAAAATCAAGGAGGAATAGTTTATGGGACTTACTATCAACACTAACATCTCGGCCCTCACGGCCCAGCGCAATTTGACGCGCGCTCAGGGAGGGTTGGAGAGATCGATTCAACGGCTCTCGACGGGTCTCCGTATTAACGGCGCCGTCGATGACGCTGCCGGTATGGCGATATCGGATCGGTTGACCGCGCAGATCCGAGGTCTGAATCAGGCGGTAAGAAACGCCAATGACGGCGTGTCGGCCTTCCAGACGGCGGACGGATCGCTGAACGAGGTCTCGAACCTGCTCCAGCGGGCTCGTGAGTTGTCGGTTCAATCGGCCAACGACTCCAACAGCTCCAGCGACCGTACCTCGTTGAACGCTGAAGTGAGCAACATCCTGGCTGAGTTGGACCGGTTGGCCAGCACGGTTCAATTCAACAACCGAAAACTGCTCGATGGCACTTTTACCAGCGCGCAGTTTCAGGTTGGGGCGAATGCCTATGAAACCGTGAGCGTTTCCATAAGCAGCGTCAACACCGCCGACCTTGGAGCAATAACACTGGCGGGTGTCGGGATGAGCAGCACAGGTTTTACCGACCTCACCTCGACTTCCGCAATCACGATCAACGGTATCTCGGTGACGATCGGCGCCCAGACGACCATCGAAGGCGTCGTCAACGCGATCAACAACCAGACCGGCAATACTCTCGCGACGGCGAAAAAGAACAGCCAGACAATCGTTACCGACACCGGCTTTATTGCCCACACAACGGCTGCCTCGACAACGACCTTGACGATCAACGGTGTCGCGATCACCCTCACCACCGGCAACGCCGACTCGGCTTCCACGTTTATGGCCACGGTGAATGGATACACCAACCAGACCGGTGTTGTTGTGACAACGAGTTCCAGTGGCATCGTTTACACCCGCAGCAGCGGCGGCACGATCGCTTTCGACGAAACCTCTGGCGGTACGGCCAGTGTCGGTGTTGGCAGCGCCGTAGCGGCCACCGCGTCGCGCACCTTCAACGCGGGCTTTAC
>JACPFE010000155.1 GCA_016183145.1 Deltaproteobacteria bacterium
GTGCTCTTCGTGACCTCCTTTGAAAATACCCGTTTGGGGATGAGAACTAAGAGGCCCGCCTGGGTTCCGTCATACCCGCGAAAGCGGGTATCCAGGCTAATTCGGCCCAACAAACCTGGATTCCCGCGTGCGCGGGAATGACGAGTCGAGGAGGGCACCCTGTGGAAGGAAATCCCTCCATTTTCATTCTCGGCGGGCGTGCGTAAGATCATGGCACACTTCGTGGTGAAATGTTCTGTTTCATCTTTGGTTGCGGCTTGGCCGCGCTGTGACCTTCGTGGTAAAAGGTTTTTTCTGCTTTGGTTGCGGCTCAGCCGTTACGAAGGAAACATCTGGGACTGAACAAACCCCTGAACCTCGGGCCAACTGCCTTGAAAAGATATTTTTCCCTGTCCGATTACGGCCGTCCGATCACAGCATTCGCGCGCCTCTTCGAGGCTGTGGGTCACCAGGAGGATTGTTTTCCCCATCTTCCCTGCCAGCGTGTCCCGGAGAAAGCGGCGCAGCCCGGCTGCGGCGCCGGGATCAAGGCTCTTGGTGGGCTCATCGAGCAGCAATACCGCTGGATCAGTCAGCAGCGCGCGGGCCAGACCAAGCTTCTGCTGCATGCCTTTGGAATAGGTCATAAAGGGAACATCGGCGGCGCCGTTTAGGTCGACTATTTTCAGGATCTCGGCGATCCGGCTGGTTGCGCTGTGTGAGTCAAGGTTATTGAGGGTCGCAAAGAATGCCAGGTTCTCCATACCGCTGAGGCGGTAGTAAAAGCTCCGCTCGCTATCCGAGCAATAACCGACCGCCTGCCGGACTCTGTGGGGCGATGAGACCACATCGCAGCCGTTGACGAAAGCCTGTCCTTCACTTGGTAGCAGCAGGGTGGAGAGAATTTTCAACAAGGTCGTTTTCCCGGCCCCATTGGGGCCGAGCATACCAAACACCTCGCCCTGTTTGATCTCGAGGTTCACGCCATTGAGAACTGTTGTCCACTCCTGCCGAAAGGGCCCGCGGACCATCTCGGCCCACTGCCGCCTCACCGGGAAGCGCTTGGTCAGATCATGGACGACAATCGCGTTCGCAGTCATGGCTCTTTATATTACTGGCTCTTCAGGCTTCCTTGTGGGTCACCTGGCAAAGTTACCTAATTTCGTTCACCACGACGATCACGAAGGATGCTTAAATTATCCCTCGCCCGCAATGCGGGAGAGGGCTAGGGTGAGGGCATCCGAATTCGAACCTGGATTCCCCCCGTGGAGTAGAGGCCTGATACTCCACGGGGCGGGAATGACGAGTCGGGGAGAGCACCGTGTGGAAGGAAATCCCTCCATTTTCATTCTCGGCGGGCGAGCGTAAGATCATGGCCCACTTCGTGGTGAAAACTGTCTTTTCTTCTTTGGTTGCGGCTCTGCCGCGCTGTGAGCTTCGTGGTGCTAGCTCCTGCCGGTCGATTTCCCACCGATGTTGAGACTTCGATAGTTCGCTTAGATACCTCAACTACCTTCTTGGGGTTCATTAACGGATGATCTCTAGGCGCCCATTAGCCTGCCGGCGTAAAGCCTAGCGCAGGATGATTCGAGGGAGATCTTTAGGATGCCTTCATACCCCACTGCCCGGTTCAAATAGACGGCGGCACAGTATAATTGTTGTCGACCACACTATCACCTCGGTTGTTGAGATCCGCCAGGACAGCCTCGCAGACTGCGGGAAGCGACGAGAGGGCGTCAGGCACCTGAAGCCGTCGCACAGGGACATTGGAAACGAGCCGTTCAAGGACCCCAAACTGTCGCAACAACATTTCGCGGTTTGTGATATCGAAGCGAAAGGTAAATTGAATTAGTTCCATGAAGCTGTCCCGGTGGGACAGGCGCTCAATGCGCGGGTTGGCAAGGCCGGCTCCCGCCTCGGCGTCCGGTGGTCGGCTAAGAGAGTAGATCCGCGCAAGGGGGCGCGGGTCTGAGGGGAAGTCTCCATGATATCTCTCCGCGATCAGCCGTTGCTTGGAAGTGTAATGAGCCACGGGTTGCGAGCCGCCGGCAACGTCGCGTAGCGCCTCAACGCTGTCGGGCCAGAGCCGGAGGCCTGGGTAGGCTGGGGTGGCGAAGATACGCCCATCGATGCTCTCTACGACCAGACAGTCGTCACTCAGAACCGCATAACCGGCGCGAAGGAAGCTCGCCGCCAGGGTAGATTTCCCGGCGCCGGTTGGTCCGACAAAGGCGCAGACTCCAAGTGGGGTCAGGATAGCCGTAGCATGCAGCGCCTCCCGGCCCTTGAGGTTGAGGACCAACGGCAGCACTTGATCCAATAGGAGATGCCGGATTGTCTCCATCGGCGTTTCCGGCTCCGGCGCACAGATGATCTCGCGACCCTCGGCATCGACGAAAAAATCGGCAATCTCGGGGAAACGGAGCAAGTAGCCGCAGCCGTCTTTCGCGCACTGTAGCCAGAGCTCTCCAGTCGGCAGGGTCCAGGACATGAACCAGCGCGACGGCGTGAATGATTTTTTCCGGCCTGACCAAAAGCAAACCCGAACATCGGACTCCGCTTCGGATTCCGCTCCGGCGAGAGGAACGAGTTCATGCACCGGAACGTCGCTGCTAAGCGTCAGGCCATAGACCCGATAACGCATGGTGTATTCTATCTAGTGTCCTGTCCCGGAAATTATATGAAAAAATCGGCGCCCCACGGTCGTCGCTTGCCCGGAATGACAATTCAATATTGAAACGAATTTTGGTTCCACGACGCTAGTGCCCCGTTTCCAAAGTTCGTTTAAGAAATTGCTGTTCACCAGATCGTCATTCCCCCGAACGGGGGAATCCAGCTGGGGACTGGCTGCTTTTTGTATTTCAAAAAGCTGCCTGTCCCCTTTCCGTAAATAAGCCACCAGATTTAAGAGACAGTACACTGGAACAAGCTGCATGTCACACGGAATAGCGAGTGACGACCTCGGCGACAAACTCCGCAGCTTTACCGAGCGAGGGAAAAAGCTCGGGATGGAGGCGGTAAGTTTCCTGCTCGATCTCGGAGAGTGTTTTCCGGCCATCACATAGGTTCACGACCGAGCGACGCGCTTCTCCCCACGGCGAGAGCTTCGGGATAAAATGGGGCTGAGTTTTTTGGAGATCTTCCCTGGAGACGAGCATTCCTTGAAATGTCGAATGGGTGAACCCGGCCTTCTTGACAGGTCGCTCCTGCCCCTGATGCTTTTCGGCTTCGCCCCATACCTCCACTTTCCATGTGACTATCAGTTCGGCCGGCACAATCTGCATCATGATACGGACAGAGTCGCCTTTTGCCAGCTCCACCGGCCTATTGATGGGAAAGAAAACATTCATTCGGTTGATACGGTGCATTGCCAGCGGCGAGTTGGACATGATGACGTTGTCCGATAGTTGCGCCGAGAACCACCCGCCGATGCCATGAAGGCTGCCGGTTCTTTTCGCGACAATGGAGGTTTCAAAACTCAAAGGTGCGGCAATCTCGGCCGCAAGATTCAACGACGCCGCAGAAACCGGATCGCCAAGAAGATGCTCCGCGCGGAGCTGCACCGGGTAGCCGGTATTAACTGCCAAAGAGCGCGCCGGCCGCAGATTGAATCCGACTGAGGAGTTGTTCCAGAACTCGACTTGGTCCCGCATCTCAGGGCATTCGACGGGCGCGACGCACAGGTCAACGCGCGACGGGATCATAACCCCGCCGGGCTTCAGAAACCGTTTTCGCGCGTCAGTAAAATAATCAAGCAGCCCTGCCTCAAAACCGAAGCGCCCGATCTGATCCGCGACCACGACATCCACTCGCTCCGGCAGATCGACACGCGTTGAAAGCCCCTTAATGAACTCCACCCGGTCCGCGAAGCCGTTAGCGCGGCAGATCTCGCGCGCCGAGCAGCCCCAGTATCCCCGTTCCCGCTCCAAGGTCCAGGACTACATCGCCGGGATGCACCACTTCCTGGATCGCCCGGCGATACGCGGAAATCCGCGCGTCATCGGCAAGATACTGACGATGCTCATCGACGACAAGCGACAAATGATTCCTTCCCCCGATTTTCGCCGCGATGAAAAAGGCGATTTAACAAGAGGCCTTCCGCGCGGCTGATTTCACGGCTCAAGCCACACGCGCTACAGACAGGCCTGCATCATGATAAAGTCGTTCCCGCTTACGGTGCCGCTTTGGGTGAGTTTAGCGATGTTACCGTATTCCAATAACCGAGGCGGAGTGTAGGACCGCTTCACGTCCGATTTTTTCGCGACCTCCGACTGGGTTTCCCCGTCGATTACCCTCTGTCGTGTTGGTGTCATAGCCTCTCCCTCCATTACGGGCTAAACCGATTGGCTGTCGGCCGCCTGAATGTGAAGATTCTTTTGTGAAATGGTCTCTGTTCAAGAATTGCGATTTGAACCATAGCTCGATGCCGAAAATCATCCACAGCGTCCAGACATGTTGGCTGTAATGTTCATCGCTCTCGCTGTAGAGTCGTTCCATCCGTTGATACATTTCACGTACGCATGCTCCATTTACCAAGCCCATGGACGCAATTGCAAGGGAATCAAACAGGGGCTCGCCCCCTGCGGCCCTAAGCGCCTCGGCAAAAGAGTGCGAGAA
>JACPFE010000156.1 GCA_016183145.1 Deltaproteobacteria bacterium
TAACCCTGGTCTTCAGTGCCCGCCCTGGTTTAGCGGCGGGAGTCTGAGCGTGATGCCTTTCCTTTCGAGGTCGCGGTAATACTCCGCGCTGATTTCAGGGTCCTCGTTTTGGTAGCTGATTTGGAAAATTTCCGCGTTGGGATCTTTATCCTGGGCCGACAATGCCGGCTGGTAGCTTTTGCCCGTGCCGTATTTCGATGAATAGCCTTGTTCCTTGAACGCCAGCATTCTTAGCGGCTCGCTGCCGGTGTTGAAATGTTGATGGTATTCGTTGCGCCGGGGAGAGACCACCGCGGTGGGCTTGAGCGCGACCCTGCGCCTGCTTTCTTCTCCGGGCATAAATAACAGCTCGTATCCCTCGCCGCCCACGCAGAGCACATGGGCGCCAGGGCCATGTTTGTGCGCGGTCATATAGGTCCCCGGGGAAATCTCCGCGATGTGTAAGGACAGCGAAGCGCTCGCCATGCAAAGCCGCATCACCGAAGTTCGTTTGCCCCGCTCCGGATAGGGGTCCAGCATGAAGTTTTTGATGTCTGGAATGAAGTTGGTTTCAAAAAGCCTTAAGTTGAGCTGGCTGCCGGCGTCGGCGAAGAAACGCTGCCGGGAGTGAGAGTATCGATCCTGGAATGAAAACGGATTGTCAAAAACAAAGTCGAGGTTGTGGTACAGGTTGATGACATGCGCCATGTTGGTTCCGAAAACGACCCGGCAGGGCTCATCGCTGGAACTGTTAAACTCCTGATGCCAGGCGTTGAGCGGTATAGCGAGCAGCGCGTTCTCCTCCCATTCGACGGTCTGTTTCGGCTCGCCTTTCTGCCAGATCGTCGTGGCTCCGCTACCCTGAAGCACATGCATCACCGCTTCGTAGAGATGATGCTCGGGTTTGAGCGCACCCTTGGGCGGTATTTCGACCACCTGCAGGTTGATGTTTTCCTGCTCGCCCAAACGCGTGTAAGCAACTCTTCCGCCCCTTCGTTCCCACTCCTGAAGCGGCAGCGTGTTAAGGTCTTCCAGAGCGCTGCCCTCGTAAAGGGGCACGCCCTCGTTTGCGACGAAACGCTGGTAGGAACTCGCAACTTGCCAATCGCCCGGTTTCATCGACATTAGAAAAGATTATTGTGACTCTGGTCGTTAATCACGGCCACGCCGCGGTTTTCTTCGGCGAGGGTGGTGGCGTAAGCGACGGCGGCGCGGATAGGTTCAGCCGCTCTGTGACTCTGGTCGTTAATCACGGCCACGCCGCGGTTTTCTTCGGCGAGGGTGGTGGCGTAAGCGACGGCGGCGCGGATATCATCGAGCACAAGGGAGGGATAATGGTCGATGACCTGCTCCGGGGTGAATCCCTCGAACAGAGCATCTAGAATGATTGCGATGTAAATTCCGGCGCCGCGAATATAAGGCCTCCCGCGACAAACCTTCGGATCGACGATCACCCGAGCCAGCAACGAACTATCGGTCATAGGATATTGCAGACTCTCGTTGGCGAATAATGCCTGCCGTTCTCGTTGTTGTCATAAAGGATACAATATTGACTTAATTTTCTCCAACCGATGAAGTTGGGCGGGGCTTATTCAGATGCAGTGGAGGGAACCCTGGTGATCACAGCGTCAGTGTCAATCTTGACACCCGCACCTCGACTCGACACGCCGTCGCAGTCCATCGAGGCGAGCTAACGGGTCGAACTTTCTGATGTTTGCCGGCTGGCATCGGTGTTGCGTTAGGTGGCCGTGCGATAAAGGATCGTTATGTATCATGACATCGTAATCATGGTGTTGATCGTGGGCACTGTATCCATCGGCGCGCTCGTGAGCATGCTCGTCGTCGGGAAGAAAAAACGGCGCAACAAGCTTGTGCGGAACTTTCGATAAAGCGGTGTTCTGGATGTCGCGCGTTAACACCGACAGGACCTGAGCTTGGTGCAGTCGATTTCGTCAGCCAACCCTCGCCATTCCTAATAGTCGCTTTCCAAGCGCCTTGAGCGAAAACTCGTCGATCCTTCGACTCGAGCCCGGCTTGGGCCGGGGCTCTTGCTCCGGATTCCGCCCCACGGGCATAGTGGAAGATGCCAAGGCTGAGCGCCAAGGCTACAGAGGGACCCCCCTCACATTCACACGGGATCACAACCGCGGCTTTCTGCGAAGGATGGTAAAGGTCGGGACGAGTGTCGCGTTACCTTGACATTGAAGACCTAAGGAGTCTATATTTAACGAAGTGAGATTTCAGTGAAGCAGAGAAAGTCGAGAAACGAGCGTAGCTCGCTGATGAATGTCGGTCGGCGCGTTGATTACGCGGTACGGGCGTTGTCTTTTATCGCGGGCCAGCGTGAGGGAAAAATCGTCAGCCGGGCCGATATCGAAAGAAATCAGGACATTCCATCGTTCTATCTCTCGAAGATCATGAAGGATCTCGTGGCCGGCGGTCTGGTGCACTCGCACATCGGTTCCAAGGGCGGGTTCACGCTCTCGAAAGCGGCCACCGCCATAACTATTAAAGAGGTCTACGAAACCGTGGAGCGGCCGTTGGTGCTGATGGAGTGTTTTGAGAAGGGCGTCGACTACTGCTCCTACTGTTCGATCTGTTTGCAAAAATCGATCTGGGATGAGGCCCAGGGCGTTCTGGCCAATTTTCTCGCGGGCATATCGATTGCGGATATCGCTGATGGCGAGGGGCTGAAGGGCCGCTTGGTTAGAAGTCCGCTTAAGCGGGCGGGCTGATAGTCCGGTTGCGCGAAAGAGAAAAGTAAAAATGTTGGAAATCAAGAATCTGCGCGTCAAGGTCGGTGAAAAAGAAATTCTGCGCGGGATCAATTTAACCGTCGCAGCGGGCGAAGTGCACGCCATCATGGGGCCCAACGGCTCGGGGAAAAGTACCCTGGCGCATGTGCTCGCGGGCCGGGAAAACTATCAGGTCACCGCCGGCGAAGTCCGCTACAATGGCAAGGATCTGCTGGCCATGAGTCCCGAGCAGCGCGCCCGCGACGGAGTGTTTCTCGCCTTTCAATATCCCGTGGAAATTCCGGGCGTGAGCACGACCTATTTTCTCAAGGCCGCGCTCAACGCCGTGCGCAAGCATCGCGGCCAGGAGGAGTTGGACGCGATGGATTTTCTGACCCTCATCAAGGAAAAAATCAATCTCGTGGAGATGGACCAGGTGCTGATCAACCGGCCGTTGAACGAAGGCTTTTCCGGCGGCGAGAAAAAACGCAACGAGATATTGCAAATGGCGGTGCTGGACCCGCGGCTGGCTATCCTCGACGAAACCGATTCGGGGCTTGACATCGACGCGCTGCGCATCGTCGCCGGGGGCGTAAACGCGCTGCGCCGGCCGGACCGCTCGATGCTCGTCATCACTCACTATCAGCGGTTGCTCAACTATATCGTGCCGGATTTCATCCACGTGTTGTTCGACGGGCGGATCGTCAAATCGGGGGCCAAAGAGCTGGCGCTCGAGCTCGAGAGCAAAGGTTACGACTGGCTCAAAAGCCCGGCGGCGGGGCTTTCGTGAGATCAACTCCGGGTTTTACTTAGACTATGGAAGCTCTTGAACGCATGGAACATTACCGGTCGTTGTTCAGGCAGTCTTACGATGACGCCGGCGCTTTTCCGTCGTGGTTCGGACGGCTCCGCGAGTCGGCGATTGAAAGTTTCACCCGGCTTGGTTTTCCCGCGCCGGGCAGCGAAGAGTGGAAATACACCAGCGTCGATCCCATCGCCTCGGTTCCCTTCGTCCACGCCAACGGCGAGGGGAAAGCGGTAACGGGCGATATTTTTGCGGCGGCGTTCGTCGATGAAGCCTGCGCCCGGCTGGTGTTCGTGAATGGGGCGTATTCGGCGCGGTTATCTTCTTTGAGCGAATTGCCCGCCGGTGTCCGCGTCGCCGGCTTGCGCGCGGCGCTCGCAGCGAATGACCCGGTATTGGAAATGCGTCTAGGCCGCGCCGCCCGCTTTCGCGAGCAGCCGTTCGTCGCGCTCAACACCGCATTGATGGAAGACGGCGCCGTGGTCCTGGTGCCGGAAGGCTGCCGCATGGCGGCGCCTATCTATCTGGTGTTCGTTTCGCTTGCGCAGGAGCAACCGCTTCAGTCGCAGCCACGAAATCTTGTGGTGCTGGGGGCCGGCAGCGAAGCTGCAATCGTCGAGTGCTATGTCGGAATCGAAGCCGGGAATTATTTCACCAACGCTGTCACCGAGCTGTTCGCCGCAGAGGACGCGGTCGTCGATTATTATCGCATCCAGAGGGAGGCTGCGCGGGGCTTTCACGTGGGCGCTTTGGAGGCGCGCTTGAGCGACCGTTGCAGCCTCACCGCCCATGCGATCACGCTGGGCGGGTCATTGGTGCGCAACGATCTGCGCGTGGTGCTCGACGGCGAGGGCGCCGAATGCGTGCTCAACGGCCTTTATTTGGCCGACGGCGACCGGCATGTCGATAATCACACCGAGATCGAGCATGCCAAGCCCCGGACCCGTAGCCTTGAACTTTACAAAGGTGTTCTCAGCGGCAGCGCCCGGGGTGTTTTTAACGGCAAGATCATCGTGCACAAAGACGCGCAGAAGACCGACGCGCGCCAGACGAACAAGAACCTACTGCTCTCCGACCGTGCGGTGGCCAATAGCAAGCCGCAGTTGGAAATCTACGCCGACGACGTCAAGTGCAGCCACGGATCGACCATCGGACAGTTGGACCGCGACGCGCTTTTCTATCTACGTTCGCGGGGTTTAGCTCCTGACGACGCGCGCAGTCTATTGAGCTACGCCTTTGCGCGCGATGTCGTAGGCCGCGTGAAGATCCCCGCCCTGAAGGAGCGTCTGGACGATTATTTGGCGATCTGCTTTGACCGAAAGCGAGAACCGGGTCGATGAAAGCCGCCCAAGATACCCAGAAACCGGATTTGTGCCCCGGGCTGCTGGACGTCGAAAGCATCCGCAAGGATTTTCCGCTGCTAGCCCGTAAGGTTCACGGCAAGCCGCTGGTCTATTTCGATAACGGCGCCACCAGCCAAAAACCGCAGGCGGTCATCGACGCGCTGAAGCGCTATTACACCGAGGAGAACTCCAATATTCACCGTGGCGTGCATTATCTGAGCGAGCTGGCGACCTCGCTCTACGAAGAGGCGCGGAAAAAGCTCCGGCGCTTCGTTAACGCCCGCCGGCTGGAGGAGATTGTTTTCGTTCGTGGCACCACCGAGGCGATCAATTTGGTGGCGCAAAGCTATGGGCGGAAGTTTCTCGGCGCGGGCGATGAAATCATCGTGTCCGCCATGGAGCACCATTCCAACATCGTGCCCTGGCAGATGCTCTGCGAGCAGGTGGGCGCGCGCCTGCGAGTCATTCCGATCAACCACGACGGCGAGTTGCTGCTCGACGAGTTTCGCCGGTTGCTCAACCAGCGGACCAAGTTTGTTTCGCTTACCCATGTCTCCAACGCGCTTGGAACTGTGGTGCCGGTGAAAGAGGTCGTCAAGCTCGCCCACGCGGGCGGGGTGCCGGTTTTGCTGGACGGGGCGCAGGCGGTGCCGCATTTGCCGGTGGACGTGCAGGAGATCGATTGCGATTTCTATGCGTTTTCCGGTCACAAGATGTTCGGCCCGACCGGGGTCGGCGTGCTTTACGGGCGCGCCGAGCTGCTCGACAAAATGCCGCCGTACCAGGGTGGCGGCGACATGATCAGCCTGGTCACTTTCGAAAAAACTCACTATAATGTCTTACCGTACAAGTTCGAGGCCGGCACGCCCCATATCGCCGGTGGTATCGGCCTGGGCGCGGCGGTCGATTACCTGGCTGGCTTGGATTGGGATCAGGTCGCGGCGCATGAAAGAGATCTATTGGAGTACGCCACGCAAGCGATAACGAAAATCGACGGCCTTAGGATCATCGGCACGGCGCAGGAAAAGGCCGGCGTCATATCCTTTGTCTTGGATCATGTGCACGCCCACGATGTGGGGACCATTTTGGATCAAGAGGGAGTGGCCGTGCGCGCCGGCCATCACTGCGCCATGCCGGTGATGCAGCGCTTCGGCGTGCCGGCGACGACCCGCGCCTCCTTCGCTTTCTATAACACCCGGGCGGAGATCGATGTTCTGGTGGGTGCGCTGCATCGAGTATTGAAGGTATTCGGTTAATGTCGGAACTCGATGATCTGTATCAAGAGGTGATCCTCGACCACAACAAAAGCCCGCGGAATTTTCGGGCGATTGCGGATGCGGATCACAAAGCCGAAGGTTACAATCCCCTTTGCGGCGATCAGGTGACGATTTACCTCAAGATGGAAGATGGCACGATCCGGGACATCAGCTTTCAGGGTTCGGGCTGCGCGATTTCGAAAGCCTCCGCGTCCCTGATGACCGCCGAGCTCAAAGGCAAGACGGCGGCGCAGGCCCAGCGCTTGTTCGACAGCGTTCATCAGATGTTGACGGGTGAGTGCGACGAGCGGAAAGAAGGACAAGGACTCGGCAAGCTCACCATCCTCTCGGGGGTTTGCAAATTTCCCGCGCGGGTGAAGTGCGCCAGCCTGGCCTGGCACACGGTGAAATCCGCCCTGAAGGGCGAGGGCGCACCGGCCACAACCGAATGAGCGCTGAGTTCCGTGCAAGAGGAGAGTGCTCCCATGAGCGGCGAAAAACCGGTCAATCTTAGGCGCAATTGCCCAGCCGTGTTGGTCCCCAGCGGGGAAAAAATCACCCTGGCGGCGGGCAGTACGGTTTGGATCACGCAGTCGCTCGGCGGAAGTTACACGGTCATGACCGACCGAGGCTATATGGCGCGCATTGACGGCCATGACGCAGACGCGCTCGGAATGCCTGCTATTTCAGAAATCCGGGCCGAGGATTCGGCGCCGGCCAAAAGCGCCGAGGAGGCCGAGAAGCGGGTCTGGGATCAGTTAAGGCGCTGCTTCGATCCGGAGATTCCGGTCAACATCGTCGAGCTGGGGTTGATATATGATTGCGCGGTGGAGCCGCTTGCGAGCGGAGGGTACAAAGCGGAAGTGCATTTCACGCTGACGGCGCAGGGGTGCGGCATGGGCGAGTTCCTCAAGGAAGATATCCGCAGCAAATTGCTCAAGGTGCCGGGGATTCGCGAGGTTCAGGTGGAATTGGTTTGGGAGCCGCCGTGGAATCAAAGCAGGATGTCCGGCACGGCAAAGCAGCAGCTCGGGATCGAATAGCCATTTCTCGGGAGCCAAAGAGTAATTTGCCCAAGAAGGGGGACAGTCCCCCTTCCGTGGTTCGGCGGGCTCACCACGTCCCGAGCGTGTCGAGGGACGGAAAGAGGACTGTCCCCTTTTGGTTGCGGCTTAACCGTGCTGTGGTGAATATTCCTTCTTAGTACCGTAAACATCTACGAGCTGGGGTTGGTCTACGACGTCCACGCGGATTCGGCCGGTGTCGTTTCTATCAAGATGACGCTGACCTCACCCCACTGCCCTGCGGCCCAGTCTATACCCGCCGAGGTCGAAGCCAAGGTGAAAGAAATACCGGGTGTCACGGCTGTGACTATCGATTTGGTCTGGGACCCGCCCTGGGATCCGAGCAGGATGTCCGAGGCCGCACGGTTACAAATGGGAATGATGTAGCCGGCGGTCGTGAATGGGGCATGATTCCCTCGACAAGCCAAAGTCTCTTTGAGCGATTGGGCGGGGAAGAAAAAGTCCGAGCGATCGTCGATGCCTTCATCGATCGCGTATTCGCCGATCGTATGATCGGTTTCTTTTTTCGAGACGCCGACAGAATGAGGATCAAGGAGCTCGAATTCCAACTGGCGGCGAAGTTTCTCGGCGCGGACATCGAGTACCAGGGGCGGCCGCTCCACCTAGTCCACGCCAAACATCCCATCATGGGCGGACACTTCGCCCGACGGCGCCAGATTCTCAAAGAAACCCTCGAATCGTTCGGTGTTCCCGCACCGATTAGGGATGCGTGGCTACAACACACCGACTCTCTCAGGCCGCTGATAACGCCCGAAGCCGATTCGGACTGCGATCCCATCGCCGCGCGGCACAGAGTTAGACGACCTTGAGGGAACGGGGCGGTTACGATTTTTTGAACTTGGAATCAGAAGGCGCGGAGAAACTGTTGTTATCGCGCTATATGCTTCTCGGTCAGATAATCCCGTATTGCCTCCGCTACCACTCTGTTTCCTTCTTTGTTCCAGTGGCCGTCGGTGCGGAAATAGAGTTGCTTGTTTTGGCTCGCTTCGCGTTTGAGCGCGGGGGTTAGATCGAGGCAAAAAACTTTTTTTGCGCCGCAATATTCGACGACTTTCCGGCGCAGCCGATCGATGTCGAGCGTGCTCGGAAAATTGAGCTGGTTGTTAATTTTCTCCCAATAGACTTCCCAGCGCGACGGAAAATACAAGAGTACGAACTTTACGCCGGCTTCCTCGCTGGCTTTGATGGCGTCGTCGATTTCGCGGCTTACGACTGCCCAGCGCTCGTCGAATTTTTCGGCTTGCCGCCTTAGGTTTCGGCGCAGGCCTTCGGGTTCTAAGCTAAACTCGATTCCTTCGGCTTTGAAGAAAACGGGGCTTTGATCTTTTAGGCGTTTACGGCCTTGGAAGAGGTTGTAAACGTAGGAATACTCCCTGAGATAGCGGCTGACGGGGATAAGCTGGCGCTTGGTTCGGCGAAAACGCACGGCGCTGTCGAGATCGTTGAAGTAGAATCCATAGAAGGCCACGCGCGGGCGTATCGGCAAGGCGTAGCGTTTGAGTATGCGCGTGTACTGGGCTGGACCCTGCGCTGGAACGCCGAAGTTGATGACGTCTTTGCCCAGGGACTTGGCTAGCAGCGAAGTCCAAATGTCTTCATGCTCTACGCCGTGGCTGAACGTGAACGAGTCCCCCACCGCAACTGCCCATGCCGGCCCGCCGATGCTACCGCCGCGAAAACCGATATCGGGGAGATTGAGATGGGTGACGATGCGCATGGAGTAATCAGGATGCCTAACGACAAAGTTCATATTGGGCTTGATTTTGAACAGCAGCTCCGGGTCCGGGCTCATGAAACTTTCGGCATTGCGATTGCGGTCTAGCTGGTCGCGAAGATCGCGAAAACGTCCGGGCAGCATCGACCGGGGCGCGAGCCAAGCAAAACCTTCAACCAGCAAAACGGCAACGACGAGCCCAGCCAGCACCAGGCAGATTTTTTGCAGAAAGTCTTTCATGCAACGGTCCTTTGGCTGACAACGGCTACTGCGTTGCGAAAATGGAATGCCCCGCTATCCAGAGCCCGGCCGACGATCACGCCAAGCACCCTATCATGGGCGGACACTTCGCGCGCCGGCGCTAGATTCTCAAAGAGACTCTCGAAGCCTACGATGTTCTGGCATTCATCATCGATGCAAGGTTACAACACACCGATTCCCTCAGGCCACTCATCACGCCCGAAGCCGATTCGGATTGCGATCCCATCGCGGCGCGGCAAAGAGTTAGACGACCTTGAATCTCTCCGAGTTCATTCTCTGCAGCTTGCTGCGTAATGGCGATTTTTGGTCCTCTCAAAGTCCGTCATTCCCGAATGCTTTTAGCGGGAATTCAGGTGAACCTCTGACCGGACCCCGATAAAAACATTCGGGGGTGATAATCTTGGTAAAGACTATCATAAAGGTCTCTCGATACCCCGCAGCTTGCTGCGGGGTAGTTCATTGAACCCGCTGGTTGCGATTTTTCGATCCTCGAATCAGAATTCGTGTTCGTGCGTCGTGTTCGTGGGGTCGCGTCTTGCATTGCGACAGTGTGTGATTGCAAGACCTGTCCCCCGTGGCTTGGCTCGCAAAAATTCAGAATGTCCCCTTTTCTTTTCTCCCCGATTTCACATTGTCAACTGTAAACAACTAACAGCAGACTTGACACCATTTCTGACCGGGACTTATTGTATTTCTATGACCATCTCAAAAAAAGCCGGCGGCATCTTTTTCGCGCTCGTGGCATTGGGTCTGTCCGGCGCAATGACTCTCGCCGTTGATCTCTCCAAGGAGGACGGCGACCGGTTGGAGCGCAAGATCGACGAGATCGCGAACAACGGCGCCACGCCCCAGCCGCGACCGAAGCGGACTCCGGTATCGGAAAGCGAAATGAATTCCTACCTCAACATCAATTTCAAGCAGAAAATTCCCAAGGGCCTGACCAATCCGGAGATCGCTATGCTCGGAAACGGCGCGCTCGCCGGCCGCGTGCTCGTCGATCTCGATGAGTTTAACCGCAACCGCAGGCCGCAAGGATTGATGGACCCTCTGGCTTATCTTTCCGGCAAAGTCCCGGTGACCGCGCGCGGCGTTCTGCGCGCGCAGGATGGCAAGGGCCGCTTTCAGCTCGCCGCCGCGGAGATCCACGGCATCGCTCTGCCGAAGCAAGTGGTCCACGAGTTGGTGAGTTATTTCTCGCGCACGCCCGACTATCCCAACGGATTCGACATCGACGCACCGTTCGACCTGCCGGCCAAAATCCGTGAGATCGCGATCAACAAGGGCGAGGCGATCGTGGTGCAGTAGATCACGCGGCCAGTGGAACCTTCCTTTTTTTGCGCGCATGTGAGCTCGCGCTGCGAATCAATGCGCGCGCCGCGCAGGCGTCGCCGCAGAATTTTGAAACCGGGAGGACCACGCGTCCTCAATACGAAAAGATAGATTTTCTGTCAAACTGAAAGCGGCCGGAGCCTGATTGAACTTCCTTGACAAGCCGCCGCAAGCTGAAGACAATCATCGCATTACGGAATCCGGGAGCAAATTGATGAATCCTACGCGCATCCAACTTCTCCGATGCTTATGGATCGCGGCCTTCACGGCCCTGGCCGGACATTGAGGGAACAGGCCGGTTACGGGATGGAGAGTATTTCGAATAAATTTGTTCTCTGCCGCCGTTTTATCGCTCACGACTTGCGATCGCATCGCAAGACGCTGTCGGTATCCCGATAGAATTCGCACTGCTGCTGAAGTGCTTTCTTCAGGCGGACTCGGGCACGGTGAATTCTGATTTTCACCGTCGCTAGAGAACAGTCGCATATCTCGGCTGTCTGCTCGGCAGTCAGACCCTCAAGATCATGAAGAACGAGCGCCGCTCGATAGTCGTCGGGCAGGCTGTCGATGACTTGCCGGACGCAAGCGTTCATTTCGTCCACGACGATTCGTTCATCGACAAGGCGGCCAGTATCCGGCAAGGAATCCGCTTCGCTCACGTCAACGATACGGAGCCTGCGGTCGGGCTGACGAAAATAATCGGTGGCGGCGTTTGTGGCGATCGAGAACGCCCACGTCTTGACCCTGGCACGGCCACTGAAGGAGTCGAGCCCCCGAGCTATTCGAAGCAGGGTTTCTTGGAGAAGATCGTCAGCGACGGCTTGATCCCCAACCAAGCGCTGGAGGTAGCGCAAGAGAGCGGGCGACAAATCCTGGGCAAGCTTCTCGAATGAAACCTGTTGTGTGGAGTTTCCCATCTTCTTATCTCCGAGGAAACGGCGGTGCCGAGGGAGCCCAAGGCTTCCCCAGCACCGCGGCCGCCGGCGACGTTAGCTGCAGCACCGTGCACCGGCTTCGGTGGTCGGTGGGGTGGCAGCGCAGCCACCGTCATTGGCTTGAGCGCCGACCGAAGTTTCGGGCAGCATCTTCAGAGCAGCATCAAGGACCTTGCGTGCCGGGACCTGCCGGACTCTGTCGGCCAGCCGGATCGCTTCGGATATTTGCGAGTCGGCGAGACCGGCCTTTCTCGCTTCAGGAATGTGGTATTCGATGCAGGGTACGCAGTTGCTGCCCATTGCCGCGCCAAGGGCTACCAGTTCGCGTTCGCTGGGGGTGAGATTATTCATGACATGCTCCTTTCTTAGATCAAGTGGTTTGCTAGTCAAGGGTTTCGGCCGATCCCCTAACCTCTCATCCCCTTAGACGGATTCTGCATGAGGAGCGATACACCCTGGAGGAAATCAGGGTCAACTCAGAGTTTCCTCAACGAAATAACAGTCTCACCTTACGGGATGAAAAATATTTCGAATAAAATTGTTCGTTGCCCCCGTATTTGTGAGCCGTCAATACCACTATCAATGCAAATTCCGCAAGTCATCTGACACCGCTACCGTTGCGGGCGATGCCGGCTTGTCGTTCCAGAAGGAGAAAGAGTTGCGCCGCAATCTGGTGCGGGACGCGTTGAAGGCGTTGCAGTCCGCGGAAAAAGAGTTGCGGTCAGTAGAGGGAAGACTAAATGCAGCATCGCTGCTCGGCTGGCAATTCGTTGGGAAACTCGGCCCTGCAATATGGAGCTTGCGCTGAGAAGATGAGATCCAGCGCCGCTACCGCTTCTCCGTCCAGAGCCGGGCAAAAAACCCGCTCTTCTCCATTTCACTGAGATAGCGACGGTCTATTAGATCCTGCGCCTTGACCTTATTTGCCCTCGGGTCGACCTGAGAGATCTCTTCGAGGATGGCCTGAATGGCCTCCGTCTTGATGTTAAGTCTTGCATCCAATGCCTTGATTTCCGTGTTGTAGGCCGCATCCAGGATTTTCCTGTCGTTGACCCGCAACCGTTTTTCCAGGACCTTATAGGTAAATTCCCTATCGGTATGAAGGATCTTTGCAGCCTCCGCCATCACGCGCATGAACTGCCCCACCACTTGAGGTCGCTTGACAATGACCGAGCGTCGGCTCCCCAAACCTGTAGCTGCGTATGGGATTTTTAGATCAGGCCCATATGCGACGGGATGAAACCCCTTATCAAGGGCCATGGCATCAAAGGGTGGAGACACCGTGGCAGCGTCTATGGAGCCACTTATAAGCGCTATGAGGGCGTCGGCCTCCCTGCCTGTCTGGATGTAGGTGATATCCCGGAGGGGATCTAAGGCTGAACGCCGCATGGCCTGTACGGTGAAGTAATGGCTGTTACTGCCAATGCGCGTGACTCCAACTTTTTTTCCCTTGAGATCTTCCATTTTTTTAATCTCTGGCCTGGTCATAATCGCGTGGGTAAGGATATTTTTCACCGCGCCGATAAAAACAAGATCGGTGGCTCCCTGCACAAAGGCACGGACAAATGCCGATCCCCCGCCAACCGAAACCTCGGCGTCCTCGCCGAGCATTACGGCAGTTGCCAATGGAGAGGCGCCGATGTAGATGAGCTGGAAATCAAGATTGTACTTCTGAAAGAGCCCGGTTTCTTGAGCGATCCAGGGCATGCATTGAGAGACCGACTGAGCGGTATGGATGCCAACGAGCTTGTCGACCGCTAAAACTCCCTGGGGTGCAGCATTCAGTATCAGCATCAGCAGAATCAAGAGAAAAGCGAAGTACCGTAGTTGCTGGCCAACAATGCGTCTGTTCATGATCAGCTCCTATTTTTGTTCCCATTGCTACCGTTAGTACACCTGGCAGGTATGCCGTGTGCCGCCCCACCAATCGATGCCACCCTGGAGGTAACCCTTGTCGCCAACAAAAGAAGTCGAAGGCGAAATGAGAGGGTCTCCTGGCGTTATTTCCACGATCTGAGTATCTCCAGCCCCGATAACCTTAGCCGGTGCCGGAAAGGTGATCACGCGGTCCAAGCTGCCCGTAGTCACCATGGCGCTGGCCTCTGGGACGTAGAAAACGAGGGGCAACTCAGTGCCCTCCCGGCCACCCCACTCCGGGGTTAAGAAAACCGTTTTCACGCCTTTTCTTTCGCACGCCTGTACGGTCAGCATCACATCAATGAAGTTGTTTCCCGAGGGGCCTGTTCTGGTGATGACGGCGCCGTCTGCCTTCAGCAGTCTGGCCATCTGGGAAGCGCAGGCGGCGGTGACCTGCTTGCCAAAGTCGCTCTCAAACCGAGTTCTCTGTAAAATCACCCCCAGGAAATTTAGCCGTTTCCCATGCTCCCTGAGTAGCCGCAGGAGCACGGGATGATTCATCCATTCCCAGGTGCATGGAAATGTGCCCTTTCCTCCTCGGCGAGCATCTGAGGTCGCCGCCCCGTCGAGGAATTCATTGGGGTGAACAAGGGTCGGCAGAGACTCCCGGATAGGTAAGCCGTACAAGGCCACTCCGGAATGCGGCTCGTGCCAGGTGGTTCTACAACCAAGGATATAAACTACTCGGGGAAGGGAAGGATCGGTTTCGAACAGTTCAAAAACCTCCACATCCTCGGCAGCCCTCTCCCTGGTGGTCTCCGCCAGTCTTTGAGCGACCCTGAGCTCAGCCGATTGAATGGCAGCATGCGCTTCCAGTTCGGATACACCGTCCCTGAGTTTGAGCATGAGCACAATATTTATGGTCGATGCGAAAGGTGTTAACTGCGCCGCCGGACCCCACATGTCCACAAGCGCGGTTCTCCCTGCCGCGTTCCCTTCAAGGATGGTAAGCTTATACTCCGCCGAGGTCATCACCGTCACACCCGATAGCCTATGAGTGCGGCCCTGGCCGACGGTTTCCACGGGCCCGAGGATGCCAGGGAAAACACACCCCGTTCCCGACACTTTTAATCGCGGCTCCACCACATCGCGAACGCGAACAATCCTCGTCTGCTCCCCTGGCACCGCCACGTCGAAGTTGGCCGACACGACCTTTCTATCCTCCAAGACGAGCGCCACTAATTCCTCTCTGTTAATCTCAAGAACGCCGCCATGGTAATTTGTCCGCCCATCGAACCGGACATCTTTAACGGGGAAGTTCGCGAGTTCCAGCCTCATAAAATTTCCTCCTACCCGGATGTATACGAAATGTCCGGCACAAAGATCGTCGGACCGCTGACTCCTGCTTGAAGGGCCTTGAGGGCGGTCTTGACAATTTCTCGCCTCAGAGTGTTGTCAGCCTCTATCGATAGATTCGGATCGCCGCAGGGATGGGGGATCTTGGTCCCCACTACGATACGATTAGATTTCATCTGCTTCGCCAGCGTGGCCATAGACGTGATATGGGCCACCGGCACCCCGCCTCTCTCGATCTCCCTGGCTATCGCAGCACCGCTGCGAGTGCAGGTCCCTCAGGTTGACACAAGCAAAACCCCATCGATACCTTCCGCCTTCATATCTTTTAAGATCTCCCTGCTGATGGCCTGCATAGCAGAGATTAATGCCATGTTCCCGGGAGTGGAATAAAAAAAGGGATAGAGCTTCCCAAACGCTTTCTCTTTCTCTATCTCCCGGCACACGTCCAACGGAACCCCGTAGTTAGGGTTCTCGTGCATGAAGACCGTATTGTAGCCCCCATGATATACGTCCCAACTGGCATCCTTCATCGAGTTCATTTTGTCAAAGGAGTATTTCCTCCACTGAGTATTTCCGTATGTTTTGAAACCGTCGGGATTTCCGCACGCCACGACGCCAGCGGTGCTTACAAGAGCCAGACGAGCATCTTTAAGGTTGGCAATCGGAGGAGCAACGGGAATCCCTTCGAGGGTTTCAATGGGGATCTCGGTAGCAAAGGCGCGACCGGCCAGCTTGTCCAACAAGATGTCAACGGCTCTTTCGGCTCCGCACTTGTCAACCACAGCATCAAGCCGAAAGCCCCGGGGGATATAGCCCTCCCCGGGTGCGGCCCCTATGGTTTCTCCCTTGACTACCCTAGAAGCAAGTCGCGCCATCTTCGACAATGCTTCCCCCATCCCAGAGACCGCCTCACTCGTTGGAATGAGAAAGACTCCTTTGTCCTTGTACTGCTTATAGAGTTCTACTCCCGGACTCTCGACAGACATGCCGCTAATGCAGGGGATATTCAAAGAAATATTCAAAAAGTGGCATATCTCAACGCAAGCAAAGCCGTATCTGCCGGCACCAAAGGCAGGACCCGCCACCAACATCCCGACGTGGTATTTCCTGGCAACCTCAAGAATCGATGCAAGTACATCGCTTTCGTGCTCAGCGAAGTAATTGTCGCCGCAGTACGCCGTAACGGCAACTTCAAGCGACCCCTGGCACAGCTCTTGAAAGCGTCTGGCTGGGCCGACCGCTTCTTCACGAAAAGTTATGGGCACATCGGCTTTGTCCTCGCCACCTATACCTCCGAAAAACTGGTTCACATAATACATTATACGGCGCAGTGCCATATCAACCTCCTTATTTGCTGTAGTTGCCACAACTGCCCCGCACGGGGCAAGTCAACACCATTCCTTATTATTTGGACGTGGCGGCCGGTCGCTCTTGCCTGGAACGAATTCCGGAATTCCGGGGACATAATAATACTAATTTTCATGACGCCCGTCTAAGTGGACGCGCCCGCTTTTCGCCTCGCCAGATCACGAGCGGTCAAATTTTCAATCAACGGCGGCGGCCAGGTGCAGCCGCGGGTTAGGCGGCACTTCACGGTTCGCGAAGCGCTTGAGCCAGCCGCTCTGGTTCATCTGAACCGACCCGAAATCGACGACCGTTGCGTAGCTCAAGCTCGACCGCCCCCAAGCCCGAAACGTTCCACAACCATCCGCGCCCAATCCAGCGAATGCCCCAGCCGCAGTACCAGGGATTGCGAACCACGCGCACGTCCCGTATGTCACTCAAGTTGATGCGACGACGAATCACACCAGGTCCAAAACGAACCTCTAATACACCGCGCTCGACGGTGGTCGTCAGCGTGGCAAAGAGGACAACCGCAATCGCCAGAACGATCAGGACCAGCACAACGGCCATGTTCGGCGCGGCTGCGGTCATATACCCAAGCACCGCAATCCCGGCACCAAGGGCGGCGATCGTCACATAACCAATCTGCGTATGCCGGTAAGAAACAGGCATGAATGATTTCTCGCCGACTCGACCCGTACCCTTTGTCCAACGTATAGCCTTTTATCCCTAAAGCGTGGGAGTAATCAAGTTCGGGAAAGATCCCGGTAGTAGCGACGGGAGGGATAAACCTGTCCTGAACCTGGTCGAAAGAACCTGTTGGACTCAACCGCGGAGCTAAACGTAAGTCGCAGCTATGGGGATTCGACGAAAGCACCGGGACAGCGCGCAGCGCGACAGGTCACGCCGGTCACGATTTTTCGATCTCGAATCACGATCCGCGTGCATAAAATTTAATTTTAGGTTATTCTTATCCGGCAGCCAGTCATCAAGGATTGAGTCCGCGTGAAAATAGCCGATCTGTATGCTCGCCCCGGTTTAACTCTCTCGGTTGAGTTTTTTGCTCCGAAGACCGATAAAGGCGACGAAAACCTTTTGAGCGAGATCGAGCTCATCAAGCAGGTGAATCCCGGCTACTGCTCCGTCACCTACGGGGCCGGCGGCAGCACGCGCGATAAAACCGTCGACCTGGTCGGCCGCATCCATCGCCAGTGCGGTCTCGAAGTGATGGGCCATCTTACCGTAGTCGGACAATCGAAGAACGAGGCCCGCGCTGTCCTCGATGCGTTCAAGCAGAGGGGGATCGTCAATCTCCTGGCCCTTGGCGGCGACCCGCCTCAAGGGATGACCGGAGATTGGCGGCCCCATCCGGATGGTTTTCACTATGCGGTGGAGCTGGTGCGCGAAGCGGTGGCGCGCGGTGGCTTCTGCATTGCCGTGGCCGGTTTTCCCGAAGTGCATCCTCGAGCGCTCAGTCGCGCATCCGATCTGCAGTATCTGAAAGAAAAAGTCGAGGCCGGAGCGGACGTGATCATCACCCAGCTCTTTTTTGACAACGATGATTACTACCGCTACGTCGAGGACGTGCGCAGGTTGGGCGTCAAGGTTCCGATCGTGCCGGGCGTTTTGCCGATTCTTTCGGCGCCTCAAGTGCGCCGTTTCACGGCGCTCTGCCAGGCGAAAATTCCGCCGGCGCTCGACGCGGTATTGGCGAAGGTCGAGCAGGACGATGAGGCTGCGGTTGAGGCCGGCATTGATTACGCGACGCGCCAGTGCGAGGGGCTGATAAAGTTCGGCGTGCCCGGCCTCCATTTCTATTCGCTCAACAAATCCTATTCCCTGCGGGCGATATGTAAGAACCTCGGTTTTTGAGCCAGCCTGGGCTGCACCGCGCTCCGTTGAAATAGAGTGAACGCGATAGTAGGGTCGTTAGAACGAGTGAAATATGGCAGAGGTCAAAAATCATCCAATTGAAGATTTCGGCGAACAGATGGAGGTTCGGCGGCGCAAACTCGCAGAGATCAAAGACGCCGGACAAACGATTTACCCCAATGATTTCAAGCCGACGCACACGGCTTCTGACGTCACCTCTCAATTCGGCGCTCGCGCGGACGAAGAACTAGTTGCGGCGGTTCATGATATTCGGTTGGCGGGTCGCATCATGGCCATCCGCTCTTTCGGCAAGGCGGCTTTCTTTCACATCCAAGATCGGCGCGGGCGTTTGCAGGTCTATGCGCGCAAGGACCGGCTCGGCGAGGAAGGCTTCGCGCTCTTCCAGTCTTTGGATATCGGCGACGTCGTCGGAGTTTGGGGCCATCTGTTCCGCACCAAGACCAAGGAGCTTACACTCCAAGCGCAGGGGCTACGGCTCCTGGCCAAGTGCTTACGCCCGTTGCCGGAAAAATGGCATGGCCTAGCCGACGTGGAAGCGCGCTATCGCCAACGCTACCTCGATTTAATGGTGAATCCCGAGGTGCGCGAAGTTTTTGAGAAGCGCTCGCGCATCGTGCGCCTGCTGCGCCGGTTCTTTGAAGAGCGGGATTTTCTCGAAGTCGAGACGCCGATGATGCAGGCGATCCCCGGCGGCGCGGCGGCGCGGCCGTTCACCACCCACCACAATACGCTGGATATGGACCTTTACTTGCGCGTCGCGCCGGAGCTTTTCTTGAAGCGCTTGCTGGTCGGCGGCTTCGAGCGGGTTTTTGAGCTTAACCGGAGCTTCCGCAACGAGGGAATTTCCGTGCGCCATAATCCCGAATTCACCATGCTCGAATTCTATCATTGATTTGACTCCGCCCTGGCGCCGGCTCACGGTTCGCGAGGCGGTCATGACGCACGGCGGCGCCGAACAGAGCGACGTCGCGAGTGTCGCGGGACTGCAAGGCTTCGCTAAGAAAAAAGGCTTGGCCGTCGATCTCAATGCGCCCTATGGGAATTTGCTCGTGGAAGTCTTCGAAGAAGTCGCCGAGGCGAAGCTCATCGAGCCGACCTTTATCACCGGTTATCCCCTGGAGGTCTCGCCGCTAGCGCGCAAGAACGATCAGGACCTTGCTTTGGTCGACCGCTTCGAACTGTACATCGCCGGTCGTGAGTTGGCGAATGCTTTTTCGGAGTTAAACGACCCGGCGGACCAGCGACAGCGCTTTCTCGAACAGATGGAGAAAAGAAACGCCGGCGACGACACCGCCAATCCCATCGACGACGATTACGTCCGGGCGCTGGAGTACGGCATGCCCCCCGCGGCCGGCGAAGGCGTCGGCATCGACCGGCTCGTCATGCTCTTCACCGATTCGCCGTCCATTCGCGACGTGATTCTCTTTCCTTTGTTGAGGCCGCAGCGTTAAACCCGTAGATACTTACCTTGGAAATGTTGAACAGAACGACTCCAGGAAAATTTATCCCGCCAAGGCGCCAAGGCGCAAAGTTAGGAATATTTTCCGAATTCTCTGAACTTCGCGTCTTTGCGTCTTTGCGGGAGATATGGTTTTTCCGATCTCTTCTTCGTTTCCGAATTTCAAGCACTTTTGGCTAGGCTTCTCGGATGAATTACGAGCTTTTCATCGGCCTGAGATATCTGCGCGCGCGCCGCAGCGAAACCTTCATATCGCTGATCACCGTCATCTCGGTGCTCGGCGTCATGATCGGCGTGATGACTTTGAACGTCGTCATGGCCGTCATGACCGGTTTTGAAGAAACCCTGCGCGACCGGCTGCTCGGCATCAACGCGCATGTGGCTTTGGTCAAGTCGGGCGACCAACTGCGGGATTACGAACAATTGTTGGAACGAGTGCAAAGGGAGAACGGCGTGGTCGCGGCGGCGCCGACGATTTACGGTCAAGTGATGCTGACGTCCGGGCCGCGGGTCTCCGGCGTGTTTGTTCGGGGAGTCGATCCGGATCGGGTCAACCGGGTCGTCGATATCGAAAAATACGTGAAAGAAGGCAGCCTTCAGGAGCTGAAAAAACCCCAAGCGATCCAGGTCGAGGGCCGGACGGTTCTATTGCCCGGCGTGATTCTCGGCGTCCGCCTGGCGAACCAACTGGGTGTTTTCCGAGGGAGTCCGCTCCAGGTGGTCTCTCCGCTAGGGAGCCCCACCGCCATCGGTGTGATTCCGAAGGTTCGACGGTTCGTGGTCGTGGGCGTTTTCGATTCCGGCATGAGCGAGATCGACTCGACGCTGGTTTACATGAGCTTGGGCGACGCGCAGAAGTTCTTCGAGCTCGGCGACGCGGTTACCAATATCGAAGTCCGAGTTCAGGACGTCTATCAAGCGAAAATGGTCGCGGATAGCATCCAGCGCAAATTGGGTTTCCCATACCTCACCGAGGACTGGTCGCGGCTGTGGCCGAATCTTTTTTCCGCCTTGAAGCTGGAGAAGACGGTTTATTTCCTGGTGCTTCTCTTGATGGTTCTGATCGGCGCATTCAACATCATTTCGACTTTGATTATGGTCGTGATGGAAAAGCGCAAAGACATCGCCATCCTCCAATCGATGGGAGCGACGCGCGCCGGCATCCGCAAGATTTTTTTGATCAAAGGGTGCGTGATCGGCGTGGTGGGGACCGCGCTCGGCGTGTTATTCGGCTTGGCGATCTGCCTGCTCATCCAAAAATATCGGTTCATCGAACTGCCCAAGGACGTGTTTTTGATCTCCACGGTTCCAGTGCGCATCTATTGGAGCAATTTCCTTTTGGTCGGGTTCGCATCC
>JACPFE010000157.1 GCA_016183145.1 Deltaproteobacteria bacterium
CACTAGCCGATTCGTCGAATGATTGTCAAGGCACGGTGATGAAACAACTCTCGGCTGTAAGCCGAGAGATTTTGGTCATCTTGGGCTCGAAGCCGACAAAAAAAAATCCCCTCTCCACCACGTCATCGTGGGGGAGAGGGTTAGGGTGAGGGGGCAATAGTGAGGGGGCAACGCATGCAACCCTCACCCTTGCCCTCTCCCGCATCCGCCAAAGGACGGATCAGCCTCAGGCTGAAGCGGGCGAGGGTAAAAATGGCTTGTCTCTTTTGGAAACATCGCGCTGCTCTCTTTAATATGTCCGCTCAATCTCCGGTGGGCGAGAGGCGGAATTCCTTCACCGCCTCGACCTTCTTGAGCGCGTCGGCGAGCTTGCTTGCGTTGTCCGCGCGGTTTGCGCGGATGACCATCTGATACTCGAACGAGTCCGAGTCGACGTCCAGCCGGTAATTGAGATTGGCGATCGTGAAGCCGTGCTCGGTCAGCAGACGCCGCATTTCCGGCTCGGGCATCGCCTGATGGCGCGCGAAGCGGACGACGAACTGAGCGTAGAACTGCGCGGGCATCCGGTTTTCGATCCAGCGGAACACCGAAAGCGTACCCAACGCCAGGACCGAGGCGAACAGAGCGGGATAATAAAATCCTATGCCCACCAATATGCCGATCGCCGCGGTAATCCAGATCGATGCCGCGGTGGTGAGACCGCGCACGGACAGGCCCTCTTTCATGATCGTGCCGGCGCCGAGAAAGCCGATGCCGGTCATGATTCCTTGGGCCATGCGCGTCGGGTCGAGGGAAATGCGGCCTTGGGCGACGCTGGGAAACCAGCGCGTTTCGTAGACCGTCACGAGCATCAAAAGACTCGTCGAAAGACAGACCAGCGCATGGGTGCGAAATCCCGCCGGCCGGCCGTGATAGCTCCGTTCGAGTCCGATCAGCCCGCCGATGACGAGCGACGCGATCAACCGCAACGCGATGTCAAGGTAGACGCCGTCGGAAAAAATGTTCTGGTTCATCCCAGTCTCGCGGAACTAAAGTTCGTCTACAAGGTTCTCGCCTTGCGTCCAGCGAAACTGGTCGGGATTCACCGCGATATTCGTCGAGCGCACGCCGCCCGTGGCTTTGCGGCAGCGCGAGCAATAGCAGTGGCCGAAACGCAAAAACGGCGGCGTCACCTCATAGCGAACCGATTTACAAAGACAACTCCCACGAAGCACGGGTTCAGCCATAGGTTCCTCTCCCTCGATATTTCATTTTGCTGCCGTTCGACCCCGTGGACCGGGGACAGTTGCTCCGCAGGCAACTTTATTGCGATTCCCGAACCTGCGCAAGAAGAACTCAGGCTGGTGGTTGTTTCTATCCCCACGACTGCAACTCGATGGCGTTGCCCTCCGGGTCGGTCACGTAGCACCAGGTCACGCGCGCGCCCGCCGCGGTCGTGAGCGAAACGATTTCGCCGACGGCTCGACCGCCGGAGTCGATTATTTCCTGTCGAGCTTCAGCCACCGAGGCGACTTCAAAGGCGATATGACCGAATCCGGGGCGGTTGACAACTGGCGCCGGCCCATCGGCAAGCCGGGAGTAACTGAAGATCTCAAGCGTGGGACCATCGGCGCCATGGCCCGGCAAACGCAGGTGTACTCCGCGCAGCGCCGCGTTTGGAATGCCAGTGCCGGCTTCCAATTCGGGGCCGGAGTAGTCGCGCTCAGGCGGCACGCGGATGCAACCAAAGTGCGTCTCATAGAACCGCGCGAGCGCCTGCCAATCGCGGGCGATGAGATTCGTATGAACGTAGCGAGCGCCCTCAATCATCGTTGACTCCCTCCTGCCAGCGGTTATTCAACTTGTTCACGAAAGAGAACCGGACGCGAGCCATGATGTTTCCCCTACACCAACCGCGCGGTCATTGACAAAGGGCGTACGGTTTTTCTATGGTCGGAACATTCTATCTGGAGGACGTCACTATGGCCGACCCAATACTCATCAACAAGAACGGCGATATCACAACGATCACTTTGAACCGGCCGGAGGCGGGCAACCGCCAGACCGACGCCACCTGGGCGCAGGTCACGCAAATGTTCGACGATGCCGCCAAGACCTCGCGGCTGATCCTTTTCAAGGGCGCCGGCGAAGATTTCTGCCTGGGCCGCGAAGCGATGGGGCAACCGACTCCGGTGCTTGAAGCCTACGCCGTGCGCGACCGTAGCGAGACGATCTTCAATCTCTACGGCGCCTTTCGCAACGCCAGAGTGCCGATCATCGGCGTGGTTCAGGGCCGCGCCGTCGGCCTCGGCTGCGCGCTGGCGGCGCTTTGCGACGTCACCATCGCTAGCGGCAAAGCACGCTTTCAATTTCCCGAGACGGCCCACCGCATCATGCCGACCATCGCCTTTTCCGCGTTGGTGGACCGAATGCCGCGCAAGGCCGCAACCTTCATGATCTACTCTGCTCAAGAGATTGACGCGCACAAGGCTCTGACCTTCGGTCTGGTAAGCGATGTCGTGCCGCATAGTGAACTGGATGCCAGCGTGAGCCGTCTCGTCGAGCATTTCACGAAAATGCCGATGGCCGCCGTGCTCGCGGTCAAAGAATACGCCCGCACCGCGTTCGGCATCAGCACGCAAGCCGCCACCGACTTCGCCCGCAACCTGCACGCAACGGTGAACAGTTTTTCGGGCATGCGTGGGTAATAAGCCAGCCGGCATCCACAGTAATTGATTGCCTTAACCACGAGGTTCCCGGCGCGGCAAAGCCGCAGACAAAGAAGAAAAAGACATTTTCACCACGAAGTGGGCCATGATCTTACGCTCGCCCGCCGAGAATGAAAATGCAGGGATTTCCTTCCACATGGTGCTCTCCTCGACTCTTCATTCCCGCGCACGCGGGAATCCAGGTTTGTTGCGCCGAATTAGCCTGGATACCCGCTTTCGCGGGTATGACGGAACCCAGGCGGGCCTTTCGTTCTCACCCCAAACGGGTATTTTCAAAGGAGTTCACGAAGGACACGAAGAACGGAGATTCGAATTGGCAAAGCCATCGGATTTTAAGATGATGTTTTTTGCTTCGTGCTCTTAGTGTCCTTCGTGGTGATAGATCCTGGTGGTCGAATTTCCACCGAGGCTGATGCTTCGATGGTTTGCTTAGACACCTCAACTGCCGTCTTTAGGATAAATGCAACGAGGGAATCAACGTTCTTCCAGTTGCTCTCTGATTCCCTGGCAAGAACCACAAAATTCCGCTTCGGGTGAGATCTCCAACCGGTCAGCGCCGATTGGGCTGTGACATCCCACACATAGGCCATACTGGTTTTGCCGGATGCGATTGAGCGCCTTGTCGATCTTATGCATCTCTTCAATATACCAGCCGTTCAAACGGTCGAGCAGGTTGGCCCTACTTTCATAGGCCGCCTGGTCGAGCCAATCGGTATTCTGCTCGACCTGTTCTTGCTCCCTGCCGATATGTTGCAGAGTCATGACGAGCTGCTCGCGGCGCTTTTTCAGTTGGTCCATGTGTCTGCCGATTCTGACTTCTTCCATCATCATGCCTCCGTTTCACTTTACATGGCCCACGCATACAGGTTGATTCCCTTCGAGACCGAAGGCTTCTTAGACCACAGGCGCTGACGTATTATACAACTGACACTAAATCTTGCCTAGTTTTTTCCTCTGTTATTCCCTCCCGTCCTGGTGCGGTAAACTCTTTGAGCCCCAGCGCCAGTTCTTTAAGCCGGTCGCGTACCCGCTTATTGATGTTGAGCGCATCGCCGCCACCCTCGGCCGGCTCGCCGGTCAGGATCGCCAGCCCCTCATCGATGGAACGCACCGGGTAAATGTGGAACTTGCCGTCGGCCACCGCCCCCACAACGTCTTTACGCAGGATCAGGTGGCGCACGTTGGCGGCGGGAATCAACACTCCTTGTTTGCCGGTAAGGCCGACGACGCGGCAGACATCAAAGAAGCCTTCGATTTTTTCATTGACGCCGCCGATGGCCTGGACCTCGCCCCACTGGTTGACCGAACCGGTGACGGCGGTGTCCTGGCGCAGCGGCACGTCGGCCAGGCGCGATAGCAGAGCGTAGAGCTCGGTGGAGGATGCGCTGTCGCCTTCCACGCCGCCGTAGGACTGCTCGAAACAGAGACTCGCCGAGAGCGCGAGCGGCTGATTCTGGCCGAAGCGGTTGCGCAGATAACCGGCCAAGATAAGCACGCCTTTGTCATGGATGTTGCCGCTCAGATGCGCTTCGCGCTCGATGTTGATGAGTCCCGCCTGTCCCATGCCCACGCTGGCGGTGACGCGGCTTGGCCGCCCGAAGGCGTAGCCGCCCACCTCCATCACCGACAGGCCGTTCACTTGGCCGACTTTCTTGCCGTCGATGTCGACCATGATCGTGCCGTTGGCGATCAGCTCGCGGATGTCTTCCTCGACGCGGTTGGAGCGAAAGACGCGGCTTTCGAGCGCCTTCTCCACGTCGCGCGCGGAGACGAGCTGGCGGTCCTCTTTGCGCGCCCAGAAGGCGGCCTCACGCACGAGATCGGCGACCTCGGCGTAGGATGCCAGCACCTTTTCGCGATCGCCGGCCTGGCGCGCGCCGAATTCGATCAATCTTCCGATGGCGCTCGGGTCGAAGTGCGGCAGCCCTTCCTCGTTGCAGAGGCTGCCGACCCACTGCGCGTAAGCGAGCTGATGGTTTTCGTCGCGCTCCATGACGGGATTGAAATCGGCGCGCACTTTGAACAGCTCGTGAAACTCATCATCCCAGGCGTAGAGCAGGTGGTAGAGAAACGCGCTGCCGAGAACGATCACTTTGGTGTTGACCTTCACCGGTTCGGGCTTTAAGCCGGAGGCGGAGAACAGCGCGAACGGCTCGTAGGTTTCCATCTCGATGCGGCCGCTGCGCAGCGTTCGTTTGAGCACCTTCCACACCGCCGGCTCGGTCAGCGCGTCTTCCAGGCTGAAGATCAGATAGCCGCCGTGGGCGCGCAGGAAAGAGCCGGATTTGATGCGGGTGAAGTTGGTCACCACCCGGCCGAAGCGGTCGACGACGCGCTCGATGGTGCCGAACAAGTTGAGATAGGTCGGCGCGCTCTCGACGATGATCGGCGCCCCTTCGGTCTTGCGGTTGTCGACGACGACGTTCACCCCGTATTCGAGAAAAGGGTCGCGTTCGCGCGGCGGCGCCATGAAGGGGAATGCCATCGACCCCGCCGGAGTTTCCTTAAAATCGTCCAGGTTGTTGAGCACATGATCCTTTACTTCGGCCAGATAGACGGTGACCTCATCGTTGTGAAGTTCCTGTTCCATGCGCTCGAGGATCGGAATCAGCACGCTCTCGCAAAAACGGCGCTCCACCAGGCGAATGTCTTCCTCCATTTCGCCCATGATCTCATGCTGCTTGCGCGCCAGCCGCTCCATCTCAATGGTCAACTCTTGCTGGCGGCGCTCGACTTCCCGCCGCTCTTCTTCAGGCAGGGCGGCAAAATCCTGCGGCCGCTGGAGCGGCTTGCCGTTGACGATCGGAATGAAATAGAGATTGCCGCGCGCGCTCGCTTGCACTTGAAAGCCCCGTTCCCGCGCCAAAGCCGCGAATTGCTCGTTTAGCTCATGCGCCCGGGCGTTGTATTTTTCCGTCAGCAAAGTCTTTTCCTTGTCGAAGGCCTCCTGGCGAAACGACTTGGGCAACTCCTCGCGCAGGGTCTTCACCAGATCCTGCATCATCTCGCTCAGCCGGTTGCCCTGGCCCGCTCCGAGGGAGATCGCCCGGGGCGAATCCGGACGCTTGAAATTATGGACGTAGACCCAATCGCCGGGAGTCGCTGTGGCGGTGGCGCGCTCTGTCACCCAGCGGCGCAGGGTTTCGAGTTTCTCAACTCCGGTCAAGCCCGAAACGAAAATATTATAGCCGTTTCCCGCCACGCCCAGGCCGAGCTCCAGGGCCGCCAGGGCCCGCTCCTGGCCGACAAACTCTTTGGCGCCGGCGAGCTCCCGCGTCGAGGCGAACTTGCAAGCGATCTTGCTCGAGAAGCGGAGTTCCTCGGCGCTCAACTCGCGAACACCTTGGCGCAGTTCGGGCTCGGTTCGGTTGCCGGCCACCGCTGTTGTGGGTATCATCGCGCTTCTCCTCTCTTCGATTTCGCTTTGGGTAGGATCACGCGCAGAACCCCGTCCCGGAACTCCGCTTGGATGGCATCTTTGTCGACCGACTCGGGAAGTTTCATGCGGCGCGTAAAGTGACCGGAGGAACGTTCCATGGTGTGAAATTGTCCGTCGCTGTGGCTTTTTTCCAAGGAGCGCCAGCCCTGCAACACCAAGTCGCTATTCTGGACTTCAACCTTTACGTCTTCGGACTTTACTCCCGGCAGGTCCGCCTCCAGTATGACGGCGTCCTTGGTTTCGGAGAGATCCACCGAGGGATTCCAGCCGCGCACGTCACGGCAGAATCCCCAGGGCCGATGAATCATCTCATCAAACAGGCGCTCGACTTCCCGCGACAAATGCATGGGAAACGAGATCAGGTCATTCTGCTTCTTCGCCATCGGTATGATCTCCAACCGGTTTTCCACCCTGCGCCAAGCGGGAATAAACGAGCGCCTCCGCCGTCAACCAATCTTCGACGTCATGCCCCGGCAGCCTTCCATGCTTTAAATAAAGTTCGTAGGCCAGTCGTGCGATCTCCCGGCGCAATTCCACGATCGAAGGCGAGGCTTCGGAAGGCTCAAAGCGGAATTTGCCCGCAGTTTGCCGCAGCCGTTGGTCGCCAAGGGTCGCTTCGGGCGGGTAATCGATTTCATTCGCATTGGCCATCGCGTGCTCTCCACAGCCGTTAGGTCGCTTCCGCCATTTATTGAAACGCAATGGCTATGCCACAATAGGCGGTGAACTTTTAGCGATTCGGCAGGGATTTTCCACCGCCGTTTTGCATCGGTGAGAAGAGACGAATGAAAACATCGCATCCATGCAAAGCGACACTCGTGATCTTTGGTAAATCTAATGGCATATCGGTTGCACGTTGATACCGTTGTTCCCCGGCGGCGCGCGAGCCAAGGAGGCCTCCTATGGCAGAAACAAATTTCGTTTTCACCGGAAACGATACCACCCTGCGCGACCAATATTTCGCCACCTTCCGGCGCAGCGAACACTTGGAACCGGAAAAGGCGCTGCTCATGGCGATCTTGGAAGATGCGATTCACTGTTACCGCAAGGACCGCGCAGCGCGTGATCGGGCCGGGAGGGAGCGGTTTCGCGAAGTGGAGCAATGGATCATGGAGGAAGGGGACGACTGGCTTTTTTCCTTCAATAACGTTTGCGAGCTGTTGGGTCTCGACCCCCAGTTTATACGGCGCGGCGTTAGGGAATTGCGCGCAAGTCCGGCCGAGCCCGAAAGACCGCGCCGGCGCGCCGGAGCGCATCGGCATGCGGCATGATCATCGGTGTGCCCAAAAAGAGGTGCGAGGGCGACGGTAATTACAAAAAGGTATCGCTGCGCCAACTCATCCTACACGAATGCCTGGCCGATATTTTTTTCAATCACGGGAGGCGGCAGAGAGATAGGTTACGATACGCTTCATCAAGCGCGCGCGAATTTGTGAAGGTGCGTCCCTGGCCACGGCGTCGTCCTCACGGGCGTGAGGTTTCTCTTTGAGCCGCGCTGGCCTGACAAGATAAAAGTCGAAAAGAGCCTCCAAAACGTCGAGGAGGTATTCCGCTTCTCCGGGTTCCACAGCGGCGATTAAGCCCGGATGGCTATTTTTAACAGAGCTGGCCGCAAAATTTCCCACATCACGGGTTGCAGCCAATGATGAGGCGAGTTCCGAGGGGAGAGCTTTTGATGTCAATACCTGATCGATCTCATTACTAAGATCACCTGGTTTAACGTTCGCTTTATCGCGCAGCAGCGCCTGGAGGCAATGGCGACTCAAAGCCGCGCTGGCGCGAGGGCTGTCGACGAGAACGAAACACGCTTCGTAGAAATCGCTCAAATAGGGTTCGATAACCTCACGTGGAAGTTCTGAGCGGGGCAGCTCTTTGCCCCACGCTTGAATTTCAATGTGGGGAACCTCGGTTTCTGTCTTCGTAGTTGTCAGCAGGATCATCGTCCTGTTACAGGAAGGACACACTCCGGAGTGGATGTCCCAAACTCCTACTTTATCCTGTACATGGCGATGAGTATGCAGGTCGGGTTGCAAATTGTTCGAACAATAGGGGCACTTCATGGCAGTACCTTCCTTCTACGAAGGTTCCTTCGCGTCGACTTCTCCGCTGGCATCGATTTTAGGCCTTGAGTGAGCCAAAATCCAGGCCGGTCGTCGTTGCCATCAATATCAGACGCGGGCCAATGAGCATTTCAATTTGCATTCCTGTTGCAGAATGCAATTACGGAAAGTTATTTGTTTTCATTGGCTTAGAATTTTCCATTGCAAACTGTAAGCATCTTCCATTTCCCGGCTCTGAGTGATGCCCGCCGGCTTGGCTAAAAGTAACGCGAAATTAATTACTTACGCGGTCCAGGCTCGCCGCGGTCCCTGGCATCAGTCTTGCGCAACGAACAGGCCAAGCGTGGAATCCGCACGATCTTAAACATAGATTTTGATTCTGCTGAAAAACCCTATGAATGCTTCGACGAGGCTCAGCATGAACGGAAAATCTCCAATGATTTCAGAAGCTCCTCCGTTCGTCCTGAGGCTCTCGAAGGATGAA
>JACPFE010000158.1 GCA_016183145.1 Deltaproteobacteria bacterium
GATCTTCAGAACAAGCACGCGGCGACGTCGACTTCCTTCATGATTTGATTAACAGCGTGTTGAAGAAAATGGGCCTTCTGGCTTCCGTGTCGCTAACCACAGATCAGCCTGAGGCTGATCAGCCGCAATTTTCATGGCTGGGCCTGGCGAAACCTTCGCGTTCCTGTGCCCACGGGCTCCAGCCCCACCACCGTTGGAGCCTGAAAGGAGGCCGCCTCGATGGTCGAGGGATTTTTGGGACACTACACTAGGATTTCGTTTTCTCCCGGTAAGGGCATAAGTTCTCAATTGCGCACTCGGGACAGCGTGGTTTCTTGGCCAAGCACACGCGCCGGCCGTGATATTGGAGCAGGTGGCAGAAGCGGACACGTTGCTTTTCAGGCACGATGGACATCAGGTCAAATTCGATCTTGTCGGGATTGGTGTTAATTGTAAGGCCGAGTCTTTGCGACAAACGCATGACGTGGGTGTCGACGCCGATCGCTTGCCGGCCGAAGGCGTTGCCGAGGACGATGTTGGCGGTTTTGCGCCCCACGCCGGGGAGCGAGATAAGGTCGTCCAGGTTATCCGGCACTTTGCCCCCGTAGCGCGCGACGATTTCGCTGCAGCAGTTGTGAATCGACTTGGCCTTGTTGCGGTAGAAATTGATTTTACGAATTTGTTCTTGGAGTGCCGGAAGAGAAGCGCGGGCGTAGTCTTCGGCTGTTCGATAATTTTTAAACAGCGGGACGGTAACCTGATTAACCAGGTCGTCGCGCGCTTGCGCGGCGAGGATCAACGCGATCAGCAATTCAAGCGGATTGGTGAAGTCGAGATCGAGCTTGGCGTCGGGATGGATTTTCTCAAGCCGGTTAAGAACCTGTTTTACAACATCGGTCTTGGCTTTTGAACTCGGTTTGCGCGTGGCGGCCATTGTGGTTTTAAACAAAAATATGCTACCAAAAGACAGGGTTGTCAAAGGGAGGAAACAAATATGGAACTTAAGGAACTAAGGAAACTGCCCATGCCGAAGCTCCGCGACCTGGCCAAAGCGGAGACCGATCTCCAGGGCGTCATCGGCATGGAAAAAGAAGAACTGGTCAAGGCAATCGCCAAAGCCAAAAACATAGCTTACGACGAGACACATAAGGATATCAACGCCATCCACGCGGTTAAAGCGGATATTCGTGCATTGCAAAAACAAAAGACGGAACTCCGCGCTTCGAACGGTGACTGGAGGAAAATTAAGAGGATGAAGCGGAAGGTCAAGCTGCTCAAGCGTCTCACGCGTGACCTGGCCCATGAACGGAAGACCGCCGCCGCTCTGAAAGTTGCGCAGCCCGCGGCGCCCACTGCGGCGACGCCGCCCGTCGCCGGATAGTATGCCATGAACATGGCGCGTCCGGCGCGTGGCCGGGGATCGGCGAGCAACCCGAAGAATCGCTTCGAGGCGATCGAGCGCATCCCGGAGCCGCCGGACGACAACGACGAGACCTCATCTCCTCAGACTCAATTTTTTGCCGATCGCTCTAGATCGATCATCGCGTATAACGACAGCCCCGATGTCGGCTTCGACGCGAGCGTCAATCCTTACCGTGGCTGCGAGCATGGATGCGTTTATTGTTATGCCCGCCCGACGCACGAATACCTCGGCTTCTCATCGGGGTTGGATTTCGAGACTAAGATCATGGTCAAGGAAGACGCGCCGGAGCTCTTGCGCAAGGAGTTTTCCAGTCCGAAGTGGCGGCCGCAGATCCTTGGCATGAGCGGTGTTACGGACTGTTATCAGCCGGCGGAGAAGAAGCGGCGGCTCACGCGCCGCTGCCTGGAAGTAGCGCTCGATTTTTGTAATCCGGTGATGATCGTGACGAAAAATTTTCTCGTCACGCGGGACATTGACATTCTCGCCGAGTTGGCGCGCTTTCAATGCGCGGGTGTGACGATTTCGCTCACGACTTTGGATCACCAATTATCTTCGGCGCTGGAGCCGCGCGCCTCCCGCCCGGCGCGGCGGCTGGCGGCGATCAAACTGCTGGCCGAAGCCGGCATTCCGGTGGGCTACCTCCAAGCGCCGATGATTCCGGGTCTCACGGATGCCGAAGCGCCGGCGATCGCGCGGGCGGCGGCCCAAGCGGGCGCGAGCTTTGCCGGTTACACGGCATTGCGTTTGCCGTACGCCGTGAAGTCGCTCTTCGAGCAATGGCTTGAACGGCACTTTCCCGAGCGCAAGGAGAAAGTTCTCAATCGCATCCGCGCCATCCGCGGCGGCAAGCTCAACGACGCCAACTTCGAAACCCGCATGCGCGGGCAGGGGATTTATGCCGATGAGATGGCCAAGCTGTTTCAGCTCGCCTGCCGGAAAGCGGGTATCAACAAACGTTGGCCGGAGCTGACGACGAAGTTTTTTAGGCGACCCGGCACGACGCAGCTCGACCTGTTCGACAGCAAAGCGTTTTGATAGGGGTGGGGCGCGCCGCCGCGAAAATCGGGCGCTGGATCGCCTGGCACCGGTAGATTTCTCAATCGCAGTAGTATTCGATCTCGTAGCCGTTCGGATCGGAGATGTAGATGGCGCTCTTGCCGCGGCGGCCTTCGATCGCGATTCCATGCGCGTCAAGTTTTTTCTCCAGGCGCTTGAGCGCCGCCGGAGTGACTTTGAAGCCGATGTGCTCCAAGCCCTGGTTGCCCGAAGGCCGCTTGGCGCTGCGGACGAAGTTTAAAAGATCGCTCGTGCCCGGCGTGCGCAGGAAGATCATGCTCGGCGGGTGAC
>JACPFE010000159.1 GCA_016183145.1 Deltaproteobacteria bacterium
AATCTCGAAGACGTCACGCTGCGCGCCGTGAGGGTGCTCAAGGAAGTCGATCTGATCGCCGCCGAGGACACGCGCCACACACAGAAACTCTTAAGCCATTATGATATCCGCACGCCGCTGACGAGTTATCATGAGCACAACGAGAGGACCAAGGCGCGCCAATTGGTCGAGCGGCTATTACAGGGCCAAAACATTGCCCTGGTAACGGATGCCGGGGTGCCGGCCATTTCGGATCCGGGTTACCGCATTATCATCGAGGCGATCAGCGCCGGGATTCAGGTCACTCCGATTCCCGGGCCGTCTGCGCTTACGGCGGTTTTGAGCGTCAGCGGACTGCCCACTAACCGCTTCGTCTTCGAAGGTTTTTTGCCCGCTAAGAAAAAGCAGCGGCGGGACCGGCTTGAAGCCCTGCGCGGCGAGATGCGCACCCTCGTCTGTTTCGAGGCGCCGCACCGGCTCTTGGAATCGCTCCGCGATATTCACGAACTGCTCGGCGACCGCGAAGTCGTGGTAGCGCGCGAGGTGAGCAAAGTCTATGAGGAGTTTCTGCGCGGGTTTGCCAGCGAACTGATCGACAAGCTCGCCGGGCGGGAGATTCGAGGGGAAATGACCCTGGTCATCAGAGGCTCGGCAGGGGAGTCCACGGTGTCGGAGGATCATCTGAAAGCCGATATTCGCAGGCTCAAAGAGCAAGGGATGCGGGTAAAGGAAATCGCCGAGCTTTTAAGCGAGCGATACGGTTATTCCAAAAAAGAAATCTATCGGCTGGCTTTGGAACAATAAGGATCGTTTAGTCCTTAAGCTTATAGTCTTCCAGTTTCCGATATAGCGTGGTGCGGTCCACGCCCAGGATTCTCGCCGCTTCTGTCTTGTTTCCCTGGGTGGTTTGCAGAACTTTGCCGATATATTCCCGTTCGAGATCGCGCAAGGTTAGTTGTTTGGCCAGGGCAGTGCCAAGGACCGCGGCGTTTTCACCGCAGGCGGCGAGCTGCGGGGGCAAGTCCTCGATGCCTACCATCGGCCCTCTTCCGAGAAGAACCGCTCTTTCTATGATGTGCTCAAGTTCGCGAATGTTGCCCGGCCAGGAGTAATTTTTTAGCGCCGTCAGGGCTTCCTCTTGAATACCGGTCACTTGGCGCCTGGCGCCGTCGGCGAATTTCCGAATGAAATGGTCGACCAACAGCGGAATGTCCTCGCTCCTTTCGCGCAGGGGCGGAAGCTCGATGCGAATCACGTTGAGACGGTAGTAGAGATCCTGTCGGAAACTGCCTTGGCGAACCATGTCATCGAGGATTCGGTTGCTCGCCGACAGCACCCGCGTATCGACTTTTTCCGACTGATTGGCTCCCAGGGGCCTTATTTCCTTATCTTCCAGCACTCGTAACAGCTTTGCTTGAAGGTTGATAGGGACCTCGCTGATCTCGTCGAGAAACAAGATGCCGCCGCTGGCCTCCTGGAAAAGCCCTCGCCGATCTTTTTTGGCGTCGGTGAAGGCGCCGCGGACATAGCCGAACAGCTCGCTTTCCAGCAGCGCCTCGGGAATCGCTGCGCAGTTGACGGCGACAAACGGCCCGGTTGCTCGCGAGCTGTTGAAGTGAATGGCGCGCGCGATGAGCTCTTTGCCCGTGCCGCTTTCCCCGGTGATCAGAACGTTGGCGAATAAATCGCTCACCTGCGCGACGGTCTCGAAGACCTTCTGCATCGCTTCGCTCTGGCCTATGATATTGTGCAGGCGGTCACGCGCCTGCACTTCGGTTCGAAGCCGTTTAAGTTCCTCGCGCAGCGTGCGCCGTTCCATGGCGCGCTCGACCTCAATAAGCATCTCGTCGGTGTGGAACGGTTTAGTGATATAGTGGAAAGCGCCCGCGCGCATGGCATCGACTGCGCTCTCGATGGTTCCGAAAGCGGTCAGGAGTAAGACCGCGCATTCGGGGTCGATTTCTTTAAGGCGGCGAAGCAACTCCGTGCCCGCCATCCGTGGCATCTTCAGGTCGCTGATGACGAGGTCGAAATGATTTTGGGTGAAAAGATCGAGGGCCGCGGCGCCATCCTGAACCGCGTCGACGGCGTAGCCCTCCTCGCCGAGAATTTCCGCCAGGAAACGGCACATCTCCCGGTCGTCATCGACGACCAGAATACGACCCCGGGAGTTGCTGCGCTTGGACGAGCCCGTGCTCATGAAGTCGTGCTCCCCCCCCTGGCGGCGCTGCCGTGCGCATTCATCGGCAGGTAAATCAGGAAACGGGTGAATTTGCCGAGCTCGCTCTCCACTTTGATTTCACCCTCGTGGTCTTTGATGATACCGTAGCTTACGGTCAGACCCAAGCCGGTGCCTTCGCCGACATCTTTGGTGGTAAAAAACGGATCAAATATTCGGTCGAGATTTTCCGGCGCGATGCCTACGCCGTCATCCTCGAAGGAGATCTTAAGCCAATCACCGGTACTCGCCGCGCTCCCTGCCGGCGACTCGTTCCGCATGACTACAGCGGCGATCCTGATATGGCCGTCCGGTTTCATCGCGTCCAGTGAATTCAAGAAAAGATTGATAAAAGCCTGCTGCCGCAAGTCGGCGTCGGCGCGAATGGCGGGCCATTCAATACCGGCTCTGTTGACCTCCACGTGCACGTTGTGCGCGGCCAGTTTGTGGTCCAAAAGATTTTTTACGTTCGCTATTAGCGTATTCAAGTCGATATCGCGAAAGATCGGTTCTTTGCGCCGGGAGAATTGCAGGAGCTGTCGGAGCAGGGCCGTGATTCGGTCGATCTGACCGCGAATGATCTCGAGGTTTTCCTTGGTCTCTTCCGGCGTTCGCTGCCGGCGCAGCAGGTGCTCGGCTCGTCCGCCGATGATGTTGAGCGGCGTGCCCATTTCATGCGCCAGCCCGGCGGCCAATTGACCGACGGAAGCGAGCCGTTCCGATTGGCGAAAATTTCTTTCCAGTCTGAGGTTTTCCCGCTGCTCCTCGACGAGCTTGCGGTAGCCTATTTCAATTTGTTCGCTCATTCGGTTGAATTCATCCGCCAGCAAACTCAATTCGCTGGCGCCAGAGGTTCCGATGCGTTGGGTCCAGTTTCCCTTGGAAATGTCTCTGATCCGATCGATGAGCTGATTGATCGGCAAGGTGACATTGCGCCGTACAATTGTGAGTATCAGGGCAGACAATAAGAGGATAAGAATCACCGTTGTTTGGACAATCCGGTTCCGCCGTTCGAGCACGCTAGCCATTAGCTGAGGGCCGTGACGCGCCAATACAAACGCGCCGACCGGGCGGCCTTCGGAATCGGCAATAGGCTCGATGCGATAGTAAATCAAAGTTTCGGACCTGCTAAGGTATCCTTCCCGGTCTTTCGAATTACGCAAAGCCGGCCGAGGATCGATGTCGAGGATCGGCCGGGGATTCAATTGGGGGAAGTCATCGGGGTATTTGAGTGATGACGAATAGGCAACCCGTTTGCCGTCCAAGTCATAAAGAACGATACCATGGATGTTTCCCCGAGGACCCACGGCATTAAGAAACTCTTGGGTTGCGGTAAGGTTCCGATTGTCGGCGTAAACATGCGTTAACGTGGCTTGAACCGCCCGAGTGAAACCACCCATACCGACGCGTATTTCTCTTATTGTTTCGTCCTCTTCTTGGTGAACGCTTAGGTAACCGTGGATCGTCATGGTCAGAATCACGGAAAGAACAAGGGACAGAGTGAGCTTAGTTCCGAGCTTCATATGCGGCCGCCATTTGTAGGAGCAATCAGCATACCCGAGACAGGGCCAAATAAATATCGGTAAATTTCTTGTGAAAACAATAGGTCGAAAACTCACGGAAGCAGGTGGCCGACAAAACCCGGTGCAAAATGCATCAGGCTGTGGCCAATTGCAGCAAGGCAAATTAGTTCAAATATTTTAAGTTCTTTGTGGCGATTTCCACGGCCGCGAACGCTTCCATCGAAATCGGACGTGTCATTTTGCGACTTGGCTTTTTCTGCTTAGCGCCCAAGATCGCTGTTTTCCGAGCATTTGCCGACGAAACGTTGAAGCCGCGGCGTGGCATACCGCTTGCTCTAGTCACAATCAAACAATTTGCTTCGGAAAAGGGGGTGGAAAATATGAAGAAGTTCGCACTAGCAGTATTGCTCGGAGTCACCGCGCTATCGAGCATGATCAGTCTGTCCGCGCCGGTTAGTTTCGCGCAGGAGGAGCCGGCACCAGCACCGGCACCGGAGCCGAAACCGGAAAAGCCGGGCGAATAAATTACGGCGACCGATTTCTAGCATGGGAATCGGCTTTTAAAAAGGGGG
>JACPFE010000166.1 GCA_016183145.1 Deltaproteobacteria bacterium
TTCTGGCACGAAGGCGACGGCGGCCGCTACATCGGCTCCCTCGACATTACCATCAGTCGCGATCCGGACGAAGGCTGGGTCAACCTCGGCTGCTACCGCGTGATGGTGCATGACCGCGATACGTTGGCGCTCTATATGTCGCCGGGCCACCACGGCAACATTCATCGGCAAAAATATTTCGACAAGGGAAAACCGTTTCCCGTCGCCATCAGCTTCGGTCCGGACCCGCTGCTGTGGTTCTTCGGCCAGATGGAAGTGCCGTGGGGAGAGTCGGAATACGACTACGCGGGCGGAGTGCGCGGTGAGCCGTACGAAGTCGTCTTGGGCGAGCACACGCGGCTGCCAATCCCGGCCTATTCCGAAGTCGCCATCGAAGGTGAAGTGATTCCCGGAACGAAAGTTCCCGAAGGACCGTTCGGCGAGTTCACGGGCTACTACGCGGGCGGCCACCGCTCCGAGCCGATGCTGAAAGTGAAGCGGCTCATGTACCGCAACGATCCGATCATCACCGGCGCGCCGCCGTTTCGCCCGGCGCCAGGGGCGGAAAATAATCTCATTCGCGCGGCGCATATCTGGAACTACCTCGACAGAGCCGGCGTGCCCGACATAAGGGGCGTCGCGTACTATCAAACGCGGCTGCTCGTCGTGGTCGCGATCAAGCAACGCTATCCCGGCCACGCGCGCCAGGCGGCGCTGGTCGCCTCGCAATGCCGGGCGGCGGCGCTGCTGACTCGCTACGTCATGGTCGTCGACGAGGATATCGACATCTGGGACAGCAATGAGATTCTCTGGGCGCTGTGCACGCGCACCGATCCGGCCAAGGACATCGACATTCTGCGCCGCTGTTGGAGCAATCCCATCGACCCGATCATTCCACCGAGCGAGCGTGGTTTTCAATCGCGCGGCATCATCGACGCCTGCCGGCCCTATGAATGGATGGACGAGTTTCCAAAAGTCTCCGGTGCCAGCGCCGAGCTGAGAGCGAAAGTGACCGAGAAATTCGGCGCGAGCTTGGCGGGAAAGAGAAGTTAAGAAAAAAAACAGTTTTCACCACGAAGTGTGGCATGATCTTACGCACGCCCGCCGAGAATGAAAATGCAGGGATTTCCCTCCACATGGTGTTCTCCTCGACTCGTCATTCCCGCGCACGCGGGAATCCAGGTTTGTTGCGCCGCATTAGCCTGGATACCCGCTTTCGCGGGTATGACGGAACCCAGGCGGGCCATTCGTTCTCATTCCCAAACGGGTATTTTCAAAGGAGGCACAAAGCATGCCCTGAGCAAAGCCGAAGGGAGCAGGAAGTTGGGAACGAAGAAATCAGCTAGTGGGACGTAGGTCCGAATAGTCCATTATCACAAAAAGGATTTCGCCTACCACCCGCTTCTGATTATCACCGGCTTGCCGAGCGTGACTCCTCTCAAAACGCTCTGCCTCGACACTCGCATCAACCGTCCGAGCCCAACCATTAAGTGACCCGCATTAGGCGGCGACAATTGCCGGTCGGCCTATCTCCTAACACGGCTCAACCAATTAAATCCAAATCGGATGCAATATCCGCCAGGTGCTCCAACTTGTCAACAATGGAGAAAGGTTGGTCTTGCGTTGGCGGCACGCGAGTGGGTAAAATCCGGTCATGTGTAAATTTTTTAGGGGAGGTTCGCTTATGAAATCACTGTTGGTTGTTGTTGTTTTGAGTCTGAGTTCGGTTATCGTTCAGAGCCGGGCCTTCGCCGATATGCCGGAGCCGAAGGCGACGCCGGAAAATGCGAATATCGTCGCCGGGCGGAAGGCGATCGAGACGAAGGATTATAAGACTGCTCTTGGCCATCTAACCAAGGCCGTGCAAGAGCTGCCAAACGACGCCGACGCGCACAGCATGCTCGGTTATAGCTATCGCAAGGTTGGGACGTGAGACAAATAGATGGAGCATTATCAGCGGGCGCTTAAGATCGATTCGAACCATCGCAGCGCTCATGAATATCTCGGCGAGCTTTACCTCGACATGAACCAACTCCCGAACGCGGAGAAACAACTGGCGGCGCTAAAGAAGGCCTGCCCGTGGTTCGGCAAGTGCGAGGAATTCGAAGACCTGAAAGAAGCGATCGAGAAGTACAAGGCGAAGAAGTAGCGAGAAACGGTGAGACACCTGATTTTGGTTCAAGGTTTCGGGTTCAAGGTTCAAGGGATCGGATTTGAGGATTTTGATTCAAACTTGGAACGTTGAACTTTGAACCTTGAACAGAGCCTGGCGTTAACTCCAGACTCAAACCGGCGGAGGCGGCGTTATGACTGAAACAGTCAAAGCAAAAATTGGCTTTGTTAGCGGCGGTGCGAGTTCTATGCCGCACTATAATAGCTTCCTGCCGATGATTCCTGCCGACATCGCGCTGGACTTTCAGGGACTGGAGCTCTACGGCAGCTCGCTCTACGAGATCGGCGGCAAGAAGGAGCTTATCGTCAGAAGGGTCAGCGAGTTCGTCGCGACGCGGCGATGGGACGGTGTCATCGTCACCGCCGCGCCGACGGAGGTTTTGAATCCTGGGCTCTTTGACGCTTTGCAATCGGCGCTCACGGTTCCATTCACGACCGCGCTGCACGCTTGCGTGTCCGCGCTGCGGGTCTACGCAGCGCCGCGGGTGCTGCTGCTCACGCCGTTCGATGCACGCTTGAATCAGCTGATCTGCGAGCACCTGCAAAAGGTCGGCGTCACGGCGCTTGCGCCGCATTCGTTTCAAGAGCTTGGTGTGCCGAAACGGATGCCGCCTGACGAAGTTTTTGAATTGACGAAGAAGAATCTCGATGCTGTCGGCAAAGTAGACGCGATCTACTTTCAGGGCGCGGTGCTCGACCCGATCAAGTGTTTGGAGCGCATCGAGTCTGAGCTGAATGCCACCGTCGTCGCCAGCAATCCGGCGATGTTCTGGTACGTGCTCTCGAAGTTAAAGCGCGCCTATCCAATGGCCGGATACGGCAGACTGATGCGGGAATGGCCGGAGCTGCCGGCGTAGCAGGATATTCTCGAAGCGGATCGTCTTTCAGACCCTCGCCCTTTGGGAGAGGGAAGGGTGAGGGAGCCGCCACGACGGATCGCCCTCACCTCAATCCTCTCCCAGAGGGAGAGGAAGCAAGATGGTTTCGCGTTCGGCCTCGAAGGAGGCTATGAACTCAACGTTCTGACCAGCCAGTCGGCAACGGTCTTTGCTACCCGCTCCTCCGCACCGACGTAGAAGTGGTCGCAGTTCGGGATGATCGCGACTTCGCAGGGGCCGGGGCAATTTTCTTTGAAGCGTTCAGCGGGATAGTTTTCCTTCGGCTCCTGATCGCCGCGGATAAACAGAACGGGGCATCTGATGCGCTTGGCGTTTTCGACTAAGTCCGGCGCGTTGGTGAGGCGGTCGAGAAAAGTGCGCGCCGAGATCACCCACCACCAAGCGGGCATGAGCATGAGTTGGCGCGGCTTGCCCGCGGCCATCAACGCCTCAGCTTCTTTTGTTTGCTCATCGGTTTTCTCATTGATCGTATAGCTCCTCGCCGATTGTGGATTGGTCAGCCGGTTCCCTCCGGCGTGGGCCGATAACAAAATCAAGGCCAGTGTCTCCGGATGGCGCGCGACATGCTCGCTGGCGAGCACGCCGCCGTTGCTGTGGCCGAAGACGATGGGATTCTTGAAACCTTTGTCTGCCAAGTATTTCGCGGCCAGCTCGTTGTCTTCGATCCCTTCGGCGACGGTTTGGTAGGCGCCGCCGACGCAATCGCGGCTGTTGTATGTGCTCACCGAGTCATGCCCGCGCCGGTTGAACGCGAGGTATTCGTAACCCAGAGCCGTAATTTGCGGCGCGAGAAAGCGCGCGGCGCAAACGTAAAAATTCATTTGATTGCCGTGGCAGTACATCGCCGCGCCCTTGCTCGGCCCGTCCGGCGTGTAGTAGGCGCCGTCGAGGAGATGTGTTGGCGTCGGAATGCTGATAAGTTCGGTGCGCATAACGAGCAACCCTTTCCGTCGGGCTTTGTCTAAGCGAGGGCTTATTACAAGCAGCAAAAAAATGATAGAGGTGATAAAAGTTCAAGGTTCAATGTTCAACGCTCGCTGCGCGAGCTGTTCAAAGTTAAGATTCGAAGCTCAACTTTGAACTTTGAACCCGGAACGTTGAACGAAAGAAGGTGAAAGGGGATCGAATCATGGCTGAAGAGAAAAAAGCACCGTTTCGCGCCAATCATGTCGGTAGTCTGTTGCGCCCGCCCGAGCTTCGCCAAGCCAGAGAGCAACACCAGAAGGGCGAGATAACCGCCGCCGAGTTGCGCGAGGTCGAAGATCGCTGTATTCGCGACGCGGTGAAGATGCAGGAAGAGGTCGGCATGCAGGGAATCACCGACGGCGAGTTTCGCCGCAATCTCTGGCACGCCGACTTCCTAAGTCAGTTCCAGGGCATCAAGGTCGTCGAAGGCTTGTTGCCGGAATCCGCGCGCCATTTTCAAAACCCCGACGCCGACGTGCAACGATCGCCAACGCAATTCGTCGTGACGGGAAAGCTCGGCCATCCGCGCGGCATCGAGACCGACAACTTTAAGTTCCTGGCTGGCGTGACAAAGCAGACGCCTAAACAGTGCATCCCGTCGCCGTCGTTGGTGCACTTCCGCACCGGCCGCGGCGGCGTGGACAAAGCCGCTTATCCCGACATGGAACAGTTCTTCGCCGCTCTGGCGCGGGTTTACCGCGAGGAGATCGCCGGGCTCGCCGCCGCCGGCTGCACTTATCTACAGATCGACGATGTCAATTTCGCATACCTCTGCGATCCCAAAATGCGCGAGGGCGCGAAGAAAATCGGCGAAGACCCGGACAAGCTCCCGGCCTTGTACGCCAGGCTGATCAACGAATCGATCAAAGAGCGCCCCGCGAACATGGTGGTGTGCACGCATCTGTGCCGCGGCAACTTCCGCAGCTCCTGGGTCGCCGAAGGCGGCTATGATCCCGTCGCCGAAGTTCTTTTCAATGAGCTCGAGTTAGACGGCTATTTTCTGGAATTCGATACGCCGCGCGCTGGAAACTTTGCGCCGCTGCGCTATCTGCCCAAAGGCAAGATGCTGATCCTTGGGCTGGTGACTTCTAAGACCGGCGCGTTGGAAAACCCCGACGATCTCAAGCGGCGCATCGATGAAGCCAGCAAGCTCGTTCCCCTGGACCAGCTCGGCATCAGCCCGCAGTGCGGTTTCTCCAGCACGGTGCTCGGCAACAAGCTGACGATTGAAGATCAGATCGCGAAGCTCAAACTGGTTGTACAAGTGGCGCGGGAGGTGTGGGGATAGAATCAATTGGCGGACGGGCAGCCGCGCGTACCGAGGCTTTACTTATAGAGGGAATCGACAAAGCCGCTCTTCTCCAACTGGTCGGCCAGAGAGGCGTCGACGAACTGCTCCGGTTTCGGCAGCGGCTTTTTGCCCTGAAACTGGTTCTCGATCAAGAACTGTATCGCTCTCAAGGAGGGGCGCGGGCTCTTTTGCAGCGTCGGGGCGTAATCTTGCCAGGTCCCTTCCAAGATCTCATCGTCGGTGATCTTGCCGTATTTGCCCAGAACTCGTTTGCTGTATTCCTTGTCGGTCCGGTAGCGGTGCATGCCGCGGGTAAACGCGCGCAAGAAGCGCAGTAGAGTATCGCGCTGCTGCCCAATGAACGATCTTGTGGTAATGACGGTGCCGTTTATGTCTTCAACTCCGAGATCCCCGAATCTTATCAACTCGCGCATGCCCAGCTTCGCTGCCTTGGGATAAAGCGGGTAGCTCAGGGCTGCCACTTGCACGACGCCATTGACCAACGCGGCAAAGGCTTCCGGTTGGGCGCCGAATGTCAGCAGTGCGACCTCTTTGTTCGGCTCGAGGTTGAACTGTCTTAACGCAATGCGCACGACTTGATCGGAGGTGGAGCCGAAAGTGGTGATGCCGGCCTTCTTTCCCTTCAGGTCTGCCGGCTGTTTGATCTCAGGCCGCGCCATCAGACGAAACGGTGAAACATTTCCGGTGGCGCCGATGATCACGACGTCGCTCCCCGCCACGTTAGCCGCCAGCGCCGCCGGCGCGCCGGCTTGAATAATCGGCGCGCTGCCGCCGAGCATGGCCGCTACCATCCTGGTGCTGCCGCCGACGCGGATCAGCTCGATGTCCAGTCCTTCGGCGGTGAAATAGCCGGCTTCCTTGGCGATCCACGCCGTCGCCCAGCTTCCCGAGAAGCTCGGATAGAGCAGGCGCATCGATGTTGTCGCCGCGACGGCAGCCGGCGCCGCATAAGGAGATAGCAATAATAGGGCGATCAGAATTACGGTTTTCAATTGCATGATGCCTCCTCAACCGCGTACGGTTTTTGATCCCGAGGTTGGTTTCCGCCTTTGCGCGGTGTAAGTAGTGGCGATCGACACTTTCATTGGCGGTCGACCCACAGCGAGGATACAACAAAGATGGGAGACATTAAAAGCGCTGCTGACGAGAGCCCGATGGCCGCCCAAAGTTTTGTGCGCCAGGTAGGGCCGGTAGTTTTCCTGGTCGTGATATTTTTCCTTAACTTCGTTTCCCGCATCATTCTCGCGCCGCTGCTGCCGACAATCGAACACGAACTGGCGATCTCCCACGGCCAGGCGGGCTTCTTTTTCTTTCTGATCTCCGCCGGCTATCTCGCCGGCCTGCTCCTTTCGGGATTTCTGTCCTCACGGTTGACTCACAGGTCGGCGATTATCGCATCGGGCACCGGGGTCGGCGCCTCACTCTTGGTCGTATCGTGGGCGGGCGGTCTTTGGACGATGCCTTGCGGATTATTCGCCTTGGGATTCGCCTCCGGCCTTTACATGCCCTCTGCCATCGCGACGATCACTTCACTGATCGACCGTCAACACTGGGGCAAAGCCATCGCCGTGCACGAGTTGGCGCCGAATCTGGCATTTTTCAGCGCGCCGTTCATCGCGGAATTGTTTCTCAGGTGGCTGACTTGGCGCGCCGCGCTGGGCGCGCTGGGCGCAGGGGCGATTGTGGTGATCTTGGCGTTTTCTCGTTACGGCCGCGGCGGCGATTTCCCCGGCGAGGCCCCCACTGCGAGCGCGGTTGGCTTGTTAATGCGGACGTCGTCTTTCTGGTTGATGGTTTTGCTGTTCGGCATGGGCGTCAGCGTGACGGTCGGAGTCTATGCCATGTTGCCGCTTTATCTCGTGAGCGAGCGGCATATCGATCCGACGTGGGCGAACATGATTGTCGCGTTCTCGCGTTCCTACGGGCCGATTCTCGGTCTCCTCGGTGGCTGGGCGTCGGATCGGCTGGGGCCGAAGCGGACGATGGTTGTGAGCTTGACCTTCACGGGAATCGTCACGTTGCTTCTCGGAGCGGTTTCCAACTCTTGGATCAGCAGCGTGGTATTGTTTCAGCCGCTGCTTGCCGTCTGGTTTTTTCCTGCCGGTTTCGCGGCGCTCGCGATGATCACACCGCCCCAGGCGCGCAATCTCTCCGTCGGTTTTACCGTGCCCTTCGGTTTCATGATCGGCGGTGGCGCGGTCCCGACCTTCATCGGCGTCATGGGCGACGCGGGTTCTTTCGCTCTCGGATTGATGATGACTGGCGCGTTGATCTTTGGCGTCGGGATCGCCGGGCTTTGGCTCAAGTTGCCCGATCGGAGTCAGCCCTCGACATGAAGCGGCGGTTGTCCTATAAAACTTTTGGATATTCAGGCTTCTCTGTGGCTAACAGAGCCAACGCCGTTTCAGTGCAAGGACTCGGAAATTGCACCGCGGAGGCGCGGAGGGCGCGGAGGAAAGAGTTTTCGATTAGCAGATACTCCGAACTCTGCGATCTCTGTGCCTCTGTGGTGAATATTCTTTCACGGTAAACCCTGAAGAACCAAACTTTCCTATGCTGACGTTGGAAGAGTTCGCGGGAAAAATTCGTCAGAGCGGTGACATCGTCGTCTTTACCGGCGCCGGCATCAGCACGGAATCGGGCATTCCGGATTTCCGTAGCCCCGGCGGCATCTGGACGCGCTACCGGCCGGTGACTTTTCAGGAATACATGAGCAGCGAGACGGCGCGCATCGAAGCCTGGAAGCGGCGGTTGGATGGCTGGGAACAGCATAAGAACGCCAAGCCCAATGTTGGCCATTATTTTGTCCAGTCGCTCGACGCTAAAGGCAAGCTGATCGGCCTGATCACCCAGAACGTCGATGGCCTGCACAGCGAAGCGGGGCTGCCGGACGACAAGATCGTCGAGCTGCACGGCACCAACCGCAAAATCATCTGCCTTGAGTGCGGCAGGTCCTACGACCCCGACGCGATCATCAAACGGCTGGTCGGTGATTTCGCATCGCCGAAGTGCGACGCCTGCAGCGGCATTCTCAAGTCGGCAACAGTTTCCTTCGGTCAGGCGATGCCGGAAGCGGCTATGCGCCGAGCCCAGGAGTGGACCGAGCAGGCGGAAATCTTCATCGTCATGGGTTCTTCGTTGCAAGTCCAACCGGCGGCATCGTTTCCCGTGGTCGCGAAACGCAACGGCGCGCTCTTGGCGATCATCAATCGCGAGCCGACGCCGCTCGACGACTACGCGGATTTTGTGCATCAAGGGGCGATCGGCGAGTTCTGCGGCAGATTCGGCGAGATGATCGCCGACGGATAATTCGGATCGGAAGATTAACCGCAAAGAACGCAAATGAGTTGGTCCGTTACTTGCCACCGCGTCCGTGGACGGTCCAGTATCTGCCCATGACGCTGGCGCAGGCGGCAGATCGTTGCTATGTGAGAGAAAGTACGTCGAAGGGGACGTTCGAAGGGGACGTTGTTGACTAGCTGGACAAACGTCTGGTCAATATCTTCGAAACCCCAGAAGTCGATATTCCCAGTTGGCGCGCAACCTCGGCGATCGCGACGCCAAAATCTTCCACCAGCTTGCACGCCAATGCCGCTCTTATCGTGGGCAGCTTCCCACGTCGGCTCCCGCTTCTGAGTTCCGTCAGAGATGCTCCGTTTTTCTTGCACGCCTCCGCGATAACTCGCTCGACCCGTCCGCTTTGCCGGCGTGCGGCCTGTTGGCGTTGCACGCGCGCCTCGGCCTCGGTCAGG
>JACPFE010000037.1 GCA_016183145.1 Deltaproteobacteria bacterium
CTTCCGAGGAAGTGGCCGAGAGTTTGTGGATCGCGCCGAAAGAGGCCCTCGCTCGCTTCGATTCGGGCAGCTTTCGCATGGCGCCGCCGACGGTCATGGTGCTGCGCACTTTAGCGGAGCATAAGACTTGGCAAGCCATGTACACCGCCTTTTGTTTGAGTTGATTCACCGCCTTGCTGCTCAGTTACGCTCGACGTCTAATTGATGGGATTGGGCAGCTGTGCTATAATAATTTTTTTTCAAATGGATAAGGCGATGCGGATTCGTTATTTCACTTACCTACTTTACGCCGCGAAAAACCTCCCCGAAGGATTCTGACCCGTTTTCCCGGCTTAGCACGCAGAGGTATGAATCAAATAGTCTCCTATCCGAATTCGGCGACCGTCGCCTATTTTTCGATGGACGTGGCCATCGATTCGGGCATACCGACCTATAGCGGCGGACTGGGAATCCTCGCCGGTGACATGCTCCGCTCGGCGGCGGATCTCGGAGTTCCGCTGGTTGCAGTGACACTGGCCCACCGCAAGGGCTATTTCGACCAGCGGCTTGATGCCAAGGGCAATCAGGTGGAAAGCCCGTCGAAGTGGTCGCCGGAATCCCGGCTCGAGCTGCTTGCGCCCCGGATATCGCTTTCCATAGAGGGCCGGGAGGTGGGAGTGCGCGCCTGGCAGTATTATTTCCACGGCATCGGGGGTCATGTAGTGCCGCTATTGTTCCTGGATACAGACTTGGAAGAAAATGACCCGCGGGACCGCGTCCTTACCGATCATCTTTACGGCGGCGATGAGCACTACCGCCTGTGCCAGGAAGCGGTTTTAGGTTTCGGCGGCGTGGCGATGCTGCGCGCCCTGGGCCATTGGGGCCTGCGCGTCTTCCATATGAACGAAGGTCACTCGGCGTTGATCACGCTGGCGCTTTTGGAAGAGCAATTCGGCACCAGGCAGGCGCGCGCCATTTCCCAAAAAGAGGTGGAAGCGGTGCGGCGGCAGTGCGTTTTTACCACGCACACTCCGGTAGCCGCCGGCCACGACCGCTTCCCAAGCGGGCTGGTTCACCAGGTTCTGGGCGAGGCGCGCGCCGCGGCGTTAAGTCAAATGCGGGTTATGAATAGCGAGTTGAACATGACCGAGCTGGCCCTGCGTCTTTCGGGTTTCGTCAACGGGGTTTCCATGCGCCATGGCGAAGTGTCGAGGAACCTGTTTCCGGGCTACGACGTGGGCGCCATTACCAACGGCGTGCACGCCGTCGCCTGGACCGCGGCTTCGTTTTGCGCTCTGTTCGATCGCGCCCTCCCGGAGTGGCGCCGCGACAATTGTTATCTCCGTTACGCGGTCGGCATCCCCCCCGCTGAAATCCGTCTGGCGCACGCGCAAGCAAAAAAAGATTTGCTGCAACAAGTGCGCTGGTTGACCGGAGCCCAACTGGACGAAAAGGCTTTTACCTTGGGTTTTGCCCGTCGCGCTACCGCTTACAAGCGGGCCGATTTGCTATTTACCGACGTAGAGAAATTGAAAGAAATCGCGCGCCGCGCCGGTCCGCTCCAGCTGATCTACGCGGGGAAAGCCCACCCGCGCGATGAAGGCGGCAAGGCGATCATTCGCAGGATCTTCGAAGCGGCCGCCGCGCTCGCCAACGAGGTCCGGGTAGTTTACCTGGAAAACTACGACATGGCGCTGGGAAAACTGATCTGTTCCGGCGTCGATATTTGGTTGAATACGCCGCTTCGTCCTCATGAAGCATCGGGCACCAGCGGCATGAAAGCCGCACTCAACGGCGTGCCGAGCTTGAGCGTTCTCGACGGTTGGTGGATCGAGGGCCATATCGAAGGGGTGACCGGTTGGTCCATCGGCGACCGCGATGGCGCCGAGAATGATTCAGCGGCGGAGGCGCGCTCGCTCTATGAGAAGCTCGAGCAGGTGATTGTGCCGCTTTTCTACAACCAGCCGGACAGCTATGCGAAGGTGATGCGCTCCGCCATCGCGATGAACGGTTCGTTCTTCAACACCCAACGCATGATCTCCCAGTATATTCGCAACGCCTATACTTGCGCATCCGGCAACGGGGCTCAGCCGCTGACGTAGAACGAGTTATTTCCGCCTCGCCCCTCTCTGTTCTGTTCCCGCTCTCTACGGTGCCCTGATTCGTTAGCGTGGCGACGCCTCGGCGCGCTCAATATGTTGCCGCAGGGCGGCAAAATATGGGTTGCCACCAACGAGGTAAGTGTCATTGTGGCCGGCGCCGGCGATCGTGTAGAACCACTTGGGTTGGGGCGCGGCGTCGAAAACCTGCTTGCCGTGACTGAACGGCACGACCTCGTCACGGTCGCCATGGAGCACGAGCAAGGGGGATCTGATCTTGCGAACTTTTTCCACCACATCGTAGCGGGTTTTGAGGAGCGGCCCGATGGGCAGAAACGGGAAGGTATCGCGCGCCATCATCCGCACCGATACGAAGGGAGTCTCCAAAATCACCGCCAGGTTTTGAACGCGCGTGGCCATCTCGGCGGCCACCGCCGCGCCCAATGACCGGCCAAAGATGATTAGCTTGTTCGCCTCGACACCATAGCGCTTGCGCAGTAATTCAACGGCCGCTGCGCCATCGCGGTAAGTCCCTTCCTCGGAAACCGTTCCGACGCTCCGGCCGTAGCCGCGATAGTCGAAAATAAAGATGTTTACGTTGACCTTTTCGTTGAGCAGAGCGATATTTTCCACCCGGTGGCTGATGTTGCCGGCGTTGCCGTGAAACCACAGCAAGGTTGAGGTTGCTCCGCGGCGCGGGACGAACCAACCATTAAGGCGAACGCCGTCTTCGGTGGCAAAATAAACATCGTCAAAGGCCAAGCCGACGTTGCCGGGGGTCTGATGTATCTGAGCGTGCGGTTGAAAGATTATTTTTTCTTCCATCAGACATCCGCAGAGCAATGCAACTGAAGCCAACGCAAGACGGAGATGAGGATGGATGACCAAGGAATTAGGAATGTCTTAATACGATCGTCCCTGCCGAACAGAGCTCGGAATAGGTGGTGACGATGCCATGCCCCGGGCCGGCATATCGCGTTCACGCATGCTTTAGTGCTTGTGCTCGTCGCGCAGTTTCCATTCCAGTCCGTCGATGATGCATTCGACGCTGGCCTGAAGAATATCGGCGGCGACGCCGACGGTTCCCCAGCGGTCCGTGCCGTCCGAAAAAATCGCCAGCACTCGAACCAAGGCGCCGGCGCCATTCTCGTCATCGTCGCGCGCCGCTCCATGGTGCAGCAAACGGACGTCGAATTCTTCCAGCTTGACCTCCGAAAGCTGCGGGTAATGCTTCTCCAGGATCTTGCGCATGGCGTTGTCGACGGCATGCACCGGGCCCCGGCCGTTTGCAGCCACCAGCTCCTCTTCCCCGAAGATTTCGATCAAGACCGTCGCTTCGGTAACGCTCCTGAGAGTTTCCGGCGCCTGGAAATCGACCTGATCGTCGATTTTGCAGCGCAAGACGCGGAATGGCTTTAAGTAGTCCTCGCGTTTGCGAATCGACATGAGTTCGAATGACGCCCAGGCGCCGTCGAGGTGGAAAAAGGCTTCCTTCAGATCTCCAGCCATGGGTCCCTCCGAGTAGGAAAAGTTGGAGCTTCGACAGTGTCGACATTATATCCCCGTAGCGGAAAATGGCTAGAGGATCATGATTTTCCACCCCCAGGATGAAATCTTTTCAAGCAACCGTAACTTTGGTATCATGGAGCTAGTTTGCAATGGAAAAGAGAATCCAGGATAACAAGCTGCGCAGTTTTTTTGGCGATATCGTCCGCAGTAGCTTTTGGCAGTTGGGGATTAACGATAGCACCGTGGCCGGCTATGTGGCCGACGTGCTCACGGAGTTTGCCCGGGCCGATAATCTCTACAAAATCCGCGCGCGCGGGGGACGCAAAGTCGACAGCGTGGTCGGGATGCTCGCCGACAAGCCGGATCCGTCCGGCGAGGAAACCGATCTGCTGCGGGAACGCTCTTTGCGCAAGTACGTGGGCGATTACGCGCTGTTCATGAGCGGGATTTTTCGCAGTCATGTGGAAGGCAACGGATTTCTCGATTATTACATCGCTGAGGGAAGCCGCTCTTACTGGACCGTCTCCGAGCTCGACTTGTCGCTTTACCGCACCGGATTCATTCTCTTTCAGGAACTATCTAAAAAGTTTGAATACTATTCGGGCGCGCTCGATTATACCCGAAAGGCCTACTTCGCCGCGCAGCCAGGAGAAGATCCCTTCGCCGGGTTTCTCCGGCAGGTGGAAGGCTGGATCAAGGTCAATCTCACCGAAAACTAACGGCAAGTTGAAGCTTGTCAGCCCCACCGACTCGATCCTCACGCCGTGAGCTGACCGTGGTAAAACTATTATTGGCAACAGGGGTCACCGTCGCAGCCTCGATCTTGCTCCTGGGCTGCGTTTTCGTTGCGCATATTTTCTTTGCCGCGCCGGCGAGCAGCCCGATAACCACGGAAGTCCGGGTCGAACCGGGAGATTCATTGGCCGCGGTGGCGCGCAAACTGCGCGACCAAAAGCTCATCTTAAATGAAAAAGTTTTCTCTCTTTGGGCTCGCTTGGCGGGAGTGGAGAAAAAAATTCATCGGGGGCTCTACCGTTTCGATTCTTCGCTGCCGGCTAGGGAGATTCTCGACCGCATGGTGATGGGCAAGGGGGTTTTTCAAAGCGTCACGATCGCCGAGGGACTGACGGTCAGGGAGATCGCCGAGCTGCTGGGGAAAATGCAGATTGCGGACCGCGAGAAGTTTCTCGCCCAGGCCGCCGACCCGGAGCTGCTTGTGTCTCTGGGCCAGGAGGAGAAAGGGCTCGAAGGATACCTTTTCCCGGATACTTATCACTTTACGCCGGCGACGCCGGAAAAAGATATTCTATTAGCCATGGCCGAGCGGTTTCGCAAGGCGATCCAACCGTTGCTGGCGCAACCTAGCGACGGGGTTCGGTTGAGTTCTCATGAGATCGTTACCCTCGCCTCGGTCGTCGAAAAAGAAACCGGCGTGGAGGCGGAACGGCCTTTGGTGTCGGCGGTGTTCCACAACCGCTTGAAGCGTCAGATGCCGCTGCAGAGCGATCCAACGGTGATTTACGGGCTAAAGAACTTCGATGGAAACTTGACGCGCAAAGATCTGCGCGATCCCAGTCCCTATAACACTTATCGCATAGCCGGTCTCCCGCCGGGCCCGATTTGCAATCCCGGGCTGTCCTCGATCCAGGCCGCGCTCCACCCCGCCGACGTGCCGTATCTTTACTTTGTCTCCAAGAATGACGGCACTCATCTGTTCTCCGAAAGCCTGGAGGAACATAACCGGGCGGTGAAAACCTATCAGTCCGTGCGGGAGTCGAATCCGCCGCGCCGAAACAGCCTCCCGGCTCGTTGACCGCGCGATTATCGCGCCTCGACAAAAATGTTATAGTGAATTCCGATGCGCGCTAATTCCGATAAGGATTCCCTGGAAAATCCCGAAGGGCTGGTGCGCCGCCTGGCCGGGCAACTGGGGAACCAGGCGCTATGGGATTCCCTCTTGTGTTTTTCCCCGCCGGTGCTGGTTTTCATCTACATCGCCGGCTATCTCTACCGCGTCGCGTGGGTCGGTTCGCTGACCTTTTTCCTGGCAACGCTCATTTCCATCGGCATCGGTCTTCTCGCCGTGACGCTGCGCTACCGTCCTCTGGTGCCCTCGGCGTCAAAAGCCTCACGACTCATTGATGAGCGTGCCGGGGCAAAAGACCGTTTCCTTACGCTCGCGACGATCGATCCGTCGCGCTGGCCCGCGGGGTTGGTCGCCCGGCTCCGCGTGGAAACGGCCGGCTTCCTCGACCGAATCGAACTCCAGCGCGATTTTCCTTACAAGGTCAAGAAAAGTTTTTACGCTTCCCTGATCGGGTCGGTCCTCGCCGCACTCTTGTTTCATCTGCTGCTGCCCCTAGCGCATTCGACCCTCACCTCACCGCCCGCGCCCCGACGTCTGCGCGAGCTGGCGGAAAAAATGGCCGAGCGGCCGCGGCTGATGGAGATCGCGCGCAGCTTGCAGTCGCTCGCCGCAAAACTCGAAGACCCCAAAGTCGCGCGTGAGGAAAAGCAAGCGCTGATTGAAGAAACCCAGAAAAAAGTGGACGAGCGGCAGAAAAAAGAAGAGCAAAAGGACGACCGCGATCTCTTGGGTCAGGCGGCGAGCACGCTCAAAAATTTGCAGCAACAATCGGGCGCCGGGCAAGACCAGCAAGAGAACCGGAAAAAAGGCGGCGGCGGGATTCAAAGCAATTTGCCCCAGGAAGACCAGGGGGAAGGAAAACCGAGGCCGGGTGGCGGCGGCGAACAAAAAGGCGAAATCAGCGGCCAACTCAGCAAGGATATGCAGCAGGGGAAAACCGCGCACGGCGATCCCAAGGAACAGAGCGGCGAGAAAAATTCGCAAAAGCAAGGCGACGGCAAAGGCAACCAGCCTGACCCGAACAGACCCGACCCGAATAAGCCTGGCATGGAAAAAGGGAAAGATTCCGCTGGTAAGACCCAGGGCGGCGGCGATGACAAAGGCGGGCGCGGCAAGACATCGGAAGAGATTCCCCAGGGCGCCCCCCCCGCCGATCGATTGCACCAAGCCGGGGAGCAGGGGCGGGAAGGCATCAAGGGCGCGCGCTATGTGACCGTGCAACTGCCGGAGGAGATGGCCGCGGGGACCAAGGGTGAGAAAGGCGGCAACAAGGACGCGAAGGGGAACAGGGTGGGCTCGAAGGTGCCGGTCAGTAACGTTCCTTTGCCCGCGCATGTGCCCGATGCCCCGACTGAAACGCAACAGATGCCCTTGGAATATCGCGGCATCATTCGTTAGCGGAGGTCATCATTTAGATGGAGCCGGAAAATTTTCAGGAACTCTTTCACCGGTTGGAGAGCGAGGTCAGTAAAGTCATCGTCGGTCATGATGACGTGATTCGCAAAGTCCTGATCGCTTTTTTTGCCGGCGGGCATGTGCTGCTCGAAGGCGTGCCCGGCCTGGGCAAGACCCTGCTGGTCAAGTCGCTCAGCCGGGTTCTGGGGATGTCGTTCAAGCGGATTCAGTTCACGCCGGATTTGATGCCGTCGGACATCGTCGGCACTCAAGTGCTGGCGGAGAGCGACGGACGGCGCGAATTCCAGTTCAAAAAAGGGCCGATCTTCGCCCATGTGGTGCTCGCCGATGAGATCAATCGCGCCACGCCGAAAACGCAGTCGGCGGTGCTCGAAGCGATGGAAGAAAAACAGGTGACGGTGTTCGGCGAGTCTTATGCTCTGGAGTCGCCATTCATGGTCCTGGCGACGCAAAACCCCATCGAGCTCGAGGGCACTTACCCTCTGCCCGAGGCACAACTGGATAGATTTTTCTTTAAGCTGCTGGTGACGCCGCCTTCACCGGTGGAGCTCAAGGAAATCTTACAGCGGACCACCGGCGCCGAGAGCGCCGACGTCTCCAGGGTATTGTCCGATGACGGCAGTCGATTGATCGGCGGGATGAAGCATTTGCTGCGCCAAGTACTGATCGCGCCGCCCATTGAAGATTACGTCGTGCGGCTGGTCCATGCGACCCAGCCCGCTTCAAACAATGGGAGTCCGGCCGAGTCGCCGGTTAAGCAATATCTGCGCTTCGGCTCCAGCCCGCGCGGCGCGCAATCGGTGATTCTCGGCGCCAAAGGCAATGCCCTGGCTGAAGGGCGGGTTCACGTAAGCTACGAGGACGTGGAGAAAGTTTCAAATTCTCGCCGCGCTCGTGAAACAGGTGGCGCGGACTTAGCGGTTCTAAAGCGGCGTCCGATGGCCGCAGTCTATTCGACCTTGTTCTTAATCGCGGGCACTGATTTCAGATAGTCGGCAATGGCGAGGGCGTCTTCCTTTTTCATGTTTTTGTAGCCCGCCTCGATCAATTCGGCCATGAGGCCCTGGACATTGTCTAAATCCGGCTTGGTTCCGGTGAGCAGCAGCTCGGCGATGTCGTTGCGGCTCCGCATCTCCTCCCCAAAAGGTCCCTTCTTAATCCCTGCAAGATGGAGGGCTCGGTTTGGCACCATGAGAAAATTTCTTGGGGTATGGCAATCGCCACACAGAGATACATGTTCAACCAAGTAGCGGCCTCTTTCGACCCCGCTCTGTGGAGTCTTGGAGGGCGGAGTGGAAAAGCGACCGAAAAGCTTGAGCCACAAAGGAGTAACCAGCGGACGAAAAAGGGAAACATGAACTTTTGGCCGGAGGTTTTCCTTGCGCACCGGCTTGAGAGTCCTCAGATAAGCGATCAGGGCTTTCAGATCCTCCTCCGCCATGCCGGAATAAGCCTCGTAGGGCATGGCGGGTAAAATCCTGCTGCCGTCGCGGCGTATGCCTTTGACCATGGCGTCGTGAATTTGCTGGTCGGTCCAGGCGCCGAGGCCGGTTGCTTTGTCCTGCGTAATGTTCGTGCTGTAGACGGTGCCGAATGGAATCGGAAAAGCGCGGGCCCCTACGTGGAAAGTCTCTTTCGGCGGCGTGTGACAGGCGCAGCCGGCGGCGAGGGCGAAAATATATTGGCCTTTGGCGACCAGGTCGTTCGCTTGAGCGTGGGCAACGGCGCTGGACGCGATCAACGCAGAGAATAAAAACAGACCACTTCTCAACGCCGCGAAGCATGAACCGATTCCCATGATTTAAGTTGGCGTCTGCGCGCGAATTTTTTTGTCCAAGTATTCGAGCGTGCCGAAATAAACCTGGTTTACCGGCGCATCCTTACCGGCTTGCCGCAGCAGCTTGACCACAATTCCATTGAACGCTTCGTATTCAAGCGGCTTGCGCGATTCCAGGTCTTGCAGCATCGACGGCTTGAAGTCACCCAGGCTCTTGGAGAAATTCAACGTTTCGTACAGCAATTCCGGCTCAAGATCAACGTCTTGCGTGCGCGCGGCCTGTCTGACTTCGTTCATGCAATCGACGGCGAGCTTGCGTAGGGAGTCCGATTCGGTGATCTCCTTCACCGTCGTGCGTGTCAGACAACTGATGGCACAGAAGGGCGCGTTCCAGAGCAGCTTACGCCACTGGGCTTTGCGAATGTCATTGCTGATTTCGCAGGGAATCTGCGCCGCTGTCAGGGCTTGCTCTATGGATTGTGTCGTGTCTCGGACCAAGCCATCCATCTCACCGAAAACGATCCTGCCCCCCGCCGAATGTTTGATGGTGCCCGGCCGGACGAGCTGCGCCCCCAGATAGACGACACCGGCCAGAGTCCGCTTCTCCCCCCAGCGTCCGGCGATCTTGTCCGGGTTGTCGACGCCGTTTTGTAGCGACAGGATCGTCGTGGCGCTTCCAATCATCGGCGCCAGGGCGCCAACGGCTGCGTCGGTATCGTAGGATTTGACGCAGAAAAGGATAAGATCGACGACGGCGACTTCGCCGGGATCGTTCGTGAATAGCGCGTTTTGAATACGCAGATCGCCGCCTGGGCTGTCGACTCGAATGCCTTTGCGGCGCAGAGCATCGAGGTGAGCTCCACGCGCCAGGAATGCGACGTCGTGGCCGGACGCTGAGAGTTTGGCCCCGAAGTAGGCGCCCACGGCTCCCGCGCCCATCACTGCGATGCGCATGGTCGTCTTCTCATTAGAAGTAATGTCCTAGTGTATTTTTTCATACACGCCCGGCGGCACAAGATGAAAAACTCGCACGGGTTGAGAGACGTTCTTCAACTGGTGCTCGCCGGTATCCTGCAGCACGTAGTGTTCTTTAATCCGTTCCGCGGTCTCCGGTCCCACCATGACTTCGCCGCCTTTGGTCAGCCCCGCGATGCGCGCCGCAAGGTTCGTCGTCGGTCCCGAAGCCGTAAAGGTCCAGCGACCACCTCCGGCTGCGTCGAGCTTGGTAGCGCCGACGAGCGCCGGGCCGCTATTGATCCCGACGTGGATTGCCACCGCGGGATAGATTCCGGCAAATTCTTGATTGAGACTCGCAACTTTCGCCAGCAACTGAAAGGCTGTGGCGGCGGCATTGAGCGCGTGGCGCGCGGGGCCGGCTTCGCTCTGAAAGATTACCATCAGCCCGTCGCCTGCGGTCTCATTAACGTCGCCGTTATGTGCGCGGATGATTTCGAGAAAACTCGAAAAATAGTCCTGGATCATCCGGTTGAGCCGCTGCGGCGGCAACTGCTCCGAGAGCCGCGTGTAGCCCTCCACGTCGAGAAACAAAACGGAAACGTC
>JACPFE010000167.1 GCA_016183145.1 Deltaproteobacteria bacterium
GAGCAAGTCATTCTGGTTGATTTGTTGCCGCAGAAACGCCCGTACCTTCTCTTTTGGGAAATAGACAACCGTGCGTTCCAAGAACACCCCGGAAGTGCTCTCTTTGGAGCCGACGTTGCGCCAAGAAAAATTCAGACCGTAGCCGCTTACTTCCGTTTCCTGCTCGATGCCCGGATCTCCAGCCAGGATTCCCAACAGTTCGCGGCCATAGAAAGAAATGATTCGGTCCACCTTGGCGCTGTAGTCACCCTTGGACTCGAATACTTCCGGCGCGCCGAGGATAACTTCCAAATAGCGCTCGTCGGGCGTTTTGGTGGCGCTGTGGGAAAAAAATCCGATGCCGCCTACCGAAGCGATGTTATTGGCGAATTGGAGCTTGGACGTCGTGGGATTGCGCACGATGCTCTCCACCAGCCGGTCCAGATTCTCCCGATACTTTGCGCCGAGAAATCTCCCTCTAGGGGTGCTGTAATAAGATGCGGGTGTGACGATCAGCCCTGACATGCTGGACTTTCTTGGAGGATCGTCGACCAAATTGCAGCCCAAAACTGCCAGTCCTAAAGCGAGAATCCAAACCTTTGGGAATCGATTCGCAATCATCGATCTCCCGGCGCCCCGGATATCTCACAATCATTTCCTTGACAGGTTTTCGCCATGACTTATAATTGAATAGTTTTGTAACAATTATAACAGATATATCGACATAGACCACGACAAAAATAACTTTTTTCCCAAACGGGGGCAATTCTAATGGCGATAGGCGAACTCCTACTCGCGAAAAACGTCATCGACGAAGCGCAACTCAAGAAGGTTGTCCACCAACAAAAGATCGCCGGCGGCCGTCTGAGCGACAATCTGGTTGCGCTCGGTTACATCAGCCGAGATGACCTTGACGCGATTCTTCAGGAACCGCCACCGCTCGCGAAAACGGTCGCGGAAACCGGTCTAGAGGGCAACTTTCTCTTGAATTGCCTGCTGCGCACGATGTACATCTCGGCCCTGCAAACCATTCCGGAGCTTTCCGACCAGATTAAACTCACCCGCGGCGTCATCGAGCAGCTTTTGACCTTCGCCAAAAAAGAGGCGCTGGTGGAGATTCGCGGCCCTTCGGAACAGAACGTCAACATCATGCGCTACGCTCTTACCAGCGCGGGCAGAGAACGGGCCAGCGAAGCGCTGCGGCGGTGCGAATACATCGGTCCGGTGCCCATCCCCCTCGAAAGCTATCAAGTGCAGGTGCAGAAACAGACGATAACCAACGAAGTGATCGGCATAGAAAAACTTCGCAAGGCGTTTTCCCATCTGGTGCTTTCCGAAGATATCGTGCGACGCCTTGGCCCCGCAGCCAATTCGGGCCGCGCGATCTTGATCTACGGGGCCGCCGGAAACGGCAAGACCTCGATTGCGGAGGCTCTGATAGGCGCATTCGAGCAGCCGGTCTATGTACCCTATTGCATCGAAGCCGACGGGCAGATCATCAAGATCTTCGATCCATCGGTACACACGCCCTTTCCCGCGCCCGCGGACGGAAACAACGGCAACGGCCATCCGATTTTCCTGCCGCGCCTGGATCACGATCCGCGCTGGGTGCGCTGCAAAAGGCCCTATTTGATTACCGGCGGTGAATTGACCCTGGAAATGCTCGACCTCGCATTCGACCCCCATTCCAAGTACTATGAGGCGCCCTTGCAGGTGAAGGCCATCGGCGGAGTATTCGTCATCGATGACTTCGGGCGCCAGCGGGTGCGCCCCCACGAGCTGTTGAACCGATGGATTTATCCCCTCGAACGAAAACTCGATTATTTGACCCTTCACACGGGCAAAAAGTTCGCCCTGCTATTCGACCAGCTGGTCATTTTCGCGACCAATTTTCCGCCGGAAGAGCTGATGGACCCGGCCCAACTGCGCCGCGTCCACTACAAATTGAAAATCAATTCTCCGAGCGCGGAGGAGTATCGAGAGATCTTCCGCAGGATTTGCGAATCCTACGGCCTGGAGTTTTCCGAAGAGATCATCGCCCACCTTCTGAACACCTTTTATATCAAGCATAAGGTGCCCTTTGCCGGATTTCATCCGAAGTTCATTGCCGAACATGTGATCGCCGCGTGCAATTACCTCGGCACGCCGCCGCGGATCACGCGTCAGCTTTTAGCCGATTCTCTAGAAAACATGGTCATTCTCCCGGCTTCGTCCTCAAAGGAATAAGGCTGAATGGCCAAGCCGATCGTTTTCGTCATCCATTCGCTCGACTCCTCGCTCGCGTCGGTTTCCAAGCTGTTGGAGGCGCGGGATTTTTCGGTTCACATGAGCCGCAGTTTGGCCGAGGCGGAACGAGTTTATTCCGCTTTTCCAACCGAGCAAGTCAAGTTTATTTTCGCCGATGTTACCGTTTGCTGCGGAGATTCCTGGCGGCGGTTCGAGGAGCGGGTTCGCGACGGCGCCGCCGATACCGTTATCGTTGGCTACCACCCCCGCCATACCCAGCAGCTTCATACTCTGCTCGGCTACCCGAGTCCATCGGCCGATGAAGGTCGGCCGGCCAACAACCCCAAAACCCCAGAGATGATCGGCGAGGCCCCGCAGTTTCGGGAAACATTGCATCTCGCAAGCCGTTACGCCAACCACGATATTACCGTGCTTATCACCGGTGAAACGGGCACGGGAAAGGAAGTGATGGCGCAGTTCATCCATTGTCGAGGCCCCAGAGCCAATAAGTCTTTCGTGGGCTGCAATATGACGGCGATCCCAGAAACGCTCGTGGAAAGCGAGCTGTTCGGATACGCTCGGGGCGCGTTCACCGGCGCCGACCGAAACAAGAAAGGGCTGATCGAAGCGGCCGAAGGGGGAACGCTTTTCTTGGACGAGATCGGCGATTTGGCACCGGCGATTCAACTGAAACTCTTACGCTTCCTCGAAACGCGGGAGTATTACAAAGTCGGGGAGGCCTCGCCGAGAACGAGTGACGTTCGGATCATCGCGGCAACGAATAAAGAATTGGAAGATGCCATTAAGAGTACCGGGTTCCGAAAGGACCTTTACTTTCGGCTCAACAGCGCGCGGATCATCCTGCCACCGCTGCGGGAAAGAAAAGAAGACATCATTTTGCTTGTGGCTAATTTCATCTATCAGGCATGCCAGCAGTATCAGACAGCGCTTAAGAAACTCAGCAGTTCTGCCAAGGAGCTTCTCTTGGACTATCCTTGGCCGGGCAATATACGCGAACTAAAGAGCGTGATCGAAAGCGCTACGATGGTTTCAAACGGGGACTACATCACGATCAGCGATTTGCCGATGAACCTGCAGCAGTACGCCGCCGGGCACCGCGAGGAAATCGCCTCCAAAGCGATACGGAACATTGAGGAAGGCGAAAGAAGTCTCATTGAAGAGGCGCTCCGCCACACCCAGGGTAACAAGGTCAAAGCCGCAGAAGCGTTGGGTATTTCCACGCGGACCCTTTACCGGAAAATCGAGAAATTTGCGATAACCCGGCTCGACATCAGCCAGGAACATTGACAGGGCGGTCTATCTCATCGCGGGGTTGGAAAAGAAAAGATGACCCAGCATTCAATCCGGATGCAAATCGGCGTCACCGTGCTAGCCGCGTGCCTCGTCCTTTACCATCATTCGACGCGCGCTCAATCGCAATCCGATACCGAGATCAAGAGGGATATATCCCAGGTACAATTGCTTACCGCGCCGGATGAGACCTCGGCGCCGGTAGCCACGGTTCCGCGAGATGAGATTCTTTCGTCGCCGGTGGCGCAAGTCCTCGGAACGGGCGGGGTCAAATGGTACCTGGTCAAAACCAGGGGCGGCATCGTGGGCTGGATGAGCGCCGAGGATAGCGATGCGAGCGGTGAGTTAAAGTCGTTTCTCAAATCGCTCTCCGCCGAATTGTCGATTTCCTCTCCGCGGGAGATTTCGTTGTCCGCCCCGAGCTCAGCCCCTTCCAACACCATCGTCATTCCCATTCAGACGAACGGATCGGCTGTCATTGTACCGGTTATTTTGAATCGCGCGGTTCAAACGAACATGATCCTCGACACCGGTGCTTCATTTACCGTGGTCTCACAGCAGCTCGCTGGCCGTCTTGGTTTGAAGCCGACAAGACGAGTCTCGCTGGTCACGGCCAATGGCACTGTCGGTGCGCCCTTGGCGCCGCTGGGATCTTTGAAAGTCGGAGAGGCCGAAGCAACGAATCTCACCGTGGTGATTCAAGACTTTTCACCCACGCCGGGCCTGGGTGGTCTACTGGGCCTGGACTTCCTCAGTCGTTACCACACCTCAATCGACTCTCGCCGGCAACTTTTGGTCCTGGCGCCAAGGTAACTGCATCGTCCTTACACGGCCGCGCAAATCTGTCAAATCAAAATTTCAGTTCCCCGGCATATTTGTACAATGTTGTTCAAAGCGAACAGAATTGTGGTAACTATCTAGCAATTTAGGGACAAATGAGTATTTATCTAGCTGAAATTACGAACTTTTCGCCGCCAGCAACGGTGGCAACTCTTTTGCTTCGAAATAGCGCGGAATCTGGGATTAAGCTTTCGTTCGCCGCCATCGACAAAATGTTAAATGCGCAAAATAAGGAGAAACTAGCTCCCTCGATTAGCCCCGTCGGCGAAGCGGCCGCAACCAGTTTCGGGATGGTGCTTAATTCTGTTCAGGGCCTCCAACAACGGTTGGAGGACTTTTCCGTCAATGAGATCAGCGAAGCTGAGGCGTTGGCCAGAACGCTTATTTCCCGTCTAACCGAGTTGGCAAAAAAACTAGATCGCTTAACCGAAGTCCAGCGCTCCGTCGCCGCAGCTCAGAGAAGCGCGACTCAGGCCAGCATTGAGAAAATCGAGATCCCTAACTTGAAAGTCTTGGAGAATTCGTTGCCCATTCACGCCATCGTTCAGGCAAGCAACCTGATCCCTTTCCCGCGGCCGAAGAAGGCGCTGTCGGAAATCGGCGAGAACTCGCTGCCGACTACGGCACCGATTATCGATCAACCGGAGAGTTTAAAATCGGCAGGGGACAGGAGCGCTGATAACCGGGAGAAGACAAATGACTTTGACCTTGAAAACCAGTCCCGAAATCTGGAAGAGGCCGTTGCCCCCGAGCTAGCCAGTGGGCAAATGTTTGGAACTCATCCGGCAGGGACTGAAGCACCGATTCTCCCAGTGGCGATGCCTATTGACTCAGCGGTCCCGCAGGAGGATTTCCCTTCCCGTGCCAGCGAGGAAGAGTTGGCCAGTTCAGAAATTTCAAAGATTTTCGCCGAGGACTTCACCCAGTTGCCGGCGAACGAAGCGACGGAACTACTTGCGACTGCCCCTACGTTTGAGTTCGCAAAGAACGAAGAGTCCGCGGCGGGGGCGAAGGGGGAGGAGGCTGCGAGCGCGGCTTTCGATCAACGGCTTTTGGACGAACTGATAAAGAATTATGGAGAATTCGCATCGCCGGCCACCTCGACCCCCGTTGAACCGCCAACCACCCCAAGCCGACCCGCGCGCGCACAAGCTGTCCACCGTGAGTTGCGAATGCACGAGCCGGAGTCCCTTGAACAAAGCGTTCCAAGCGTCCGGAAGAACGGCCAACTAGACCGTGAGTTGAAAAAAATTATCAAAGATTACGGAGAGGTTGATCTTTATTCCCGCCAAAGCTCGATCAATTTAAGGACCGCCGGGATCGCCGCGTTTCTATTGCTGGGAGCATTAGTCGCCGGGTTTTATTTCTTTTATTCACCGAATACGGCTAGCGTTGGCGATGCTCCCAAGACACCCTCAACAGCGGCTCAGTCTCAGATAGAAAGCGGCAGCTCAAAGGAGTCCACGGATAAGCGAGAAGAGAGCTCCGCGGACCGCAAGGGCTTGGCAGGAGAATAGGATCGAAATAATGAACGAGGCAATTCCCAGTAGCGCGCAAAGACCAACGTAGAAAATTAAATACCATCATAGGGGGCGGAAAACCACCATGAAAAACGAACTACACGATCTCACCGAAGACATATCCCGGCTCTACGAGGACATCACGCAGAAAACAGAGTCACTCGGACAGATTGACAGCATCACCCGCCTTTATGACGAGCTGCAAGCGCAACTACAGAGCATCTCTGCGGAAGAAATCGACCTATTGCAGAGCCAAATCCGCTCGACGCTCGAACAGATGATTGGGATCAGCAAAAGTCTAGCCGTGATCAAAACCTTGAAAGTAACATTCAGCGACCACAACGACATGAATGAGTTCGCGAAGAAGCCCCAAGAACCAACTAGCACCCGTCGCTCCATGGAGGACCGTTAGCCGACAGAACCTGTTGACGGGCGATGAACATGCAGGGGAACCTCTCACAAATCAGCCTCAACGACATTCTTCTCCTCGCCACGGGCGCCAAGAAATCGGGGGTCTTGAAGTTTGCCCGGGGTAAGGAGAGCGTCGAAGTGTACTTCGTTGACGGCAGTATCGTTCATGCGACCTGCCCCATCGGCGATGGCGAAAAAGCCTTAGTCTATCCGGTAACCTGGGGCGAAGGGACGTTTGCCCTGTTACCCAACGGCACAGCGCCAACCGCGACCATTCAGAAGTCTACGGCGGAGATCCTCGATGAAGTCAAAGCGATGAGCCGGGAATGGGAAACGATTCTCGCAGTGATCCCGTCTGGAAAAACGCTCTTTCGCATCGCGGACCTGGACGAAGGTCATTCCGAGCCTATCACGGTTCCGCATGTGGCATGGAGGGTTTTAAGCAAGCTCAACGGCGCGCGCACGGTTCAGGAAGTCGCCGAACTCTTGCGCATTCCCTACGCCTATGCAGCAAAAGTATTTTTCAACCTTTACAAATCCGGCTTAATTGATATTATCGCACCGTCTTCCAAACCGGCCGGGGAACCGGTCCCAGAGGCGTTGATACGCAGGTTGGCCGACATTCTTACCGAGGTTATGGGTCCCATGGCGCCTGTGGTGCTGCGCGACCAAATCGAATCGCTTGGGGAGTCGTCACACACCATTCCGGATTCGAAGCTTGACGACCTGATTGCCGCGGTAAGCCGTGAGATCGCCGATACCCATCTGAGACGCAGGTTCGTAGAATCCGCCAGCCACGAAATAGCCAATTTCAAAAAATTCTAAACGCTCTTAGCTTATCTCTTGGGAGGAAACATGCCTCAGGAATCCGTGAAGCCTGAAACTTCGAAAGTCGGCAAGACCATTTCGGCACCTCCGCACAAAGGCGGGCTAAAACGGAAAATCATCACGACTTTCAGCGGACTCATTTTAGTTCTAGGCATCCTGGTTAGCGCCATTGTTTATTACCTGACCGGGAACGCACTGAGGAAACAGGTGGATTTGCGCGCGACCGCGATCGCCACGAACCTGAGCGACGCCGCCGCCGGATTTGTTTCGAGAAAAAGCGCGTTGGAAACCGATGCATTGATCGCGAAATACGGCCGACTCGAAGGCGTGGCCTATGCTTACATTCAGGACACTAAGGGGGGCATCGTTGCGAGCAGCGTTCAACCTTTCCCATCCGAAATAAAGGACGCCACGGCAATCACCAACCGGCAGGTTTCGAGCACGCGCGTTGCCAAACTGGGCGGTAGGTCGATACTGGAAACCCAAGTTCCCGTCCTCGACGGCCAGCTGGGAACCGCTCACGTCGGCCTTTGGGCGGACACGATCCAGCGGGAAGTGAACGTGACTGTTCTACAAATCGTCGCCCTCGTCGCCCTTTGTCTGGTGGTGGGAATTCTTGCGGCAGCGGTGCTTGCCGGCAAAACGACACGCCCCATCCTTGAGCTAAAATCAATCGCCGATCATATCAGCCGGGGACAGTTAGACACCGCGATTTCGTTTCATTCAAACGATGAAATCGGCGACCTAGCAAGCTCACTCGAACGAATGAGGGCCAGCTTGAAGGCGGCGATGACTCGTTTAAACAGAGCTTAAAGAATACAATGGCCGCAGATAGATATCTTCCCATAACGCTCGATCAAAGACTCAATGACAGGGTTAAAGGCCTTGGTCGATTCGTTCTTATAACAAGCAAGTGACCAAAGATTTCTCTGTGAAGGAGAACGGAAATGGAAAAGACACAGAAAAAGGCGCTCAGTTACTTAATCGTTAGTTTTCTTTCGGGTTGGCTGGCGGGGGGGGAGGTCTTCTTGGCGGCAGCTGCCGAGAGTCCCGCACCGCAGGCCCTCAAGAAAGTCGTCATCGGCTACAGCGCCATATCCCCGAGTCAGGCGCCCGCCTGGATCGCTCACGAAGCAGGAATATTCCGCAAATACGGTCTCGATGTTCAGCTTATATTCGTGGAAAGCGGAAGTAGAACAGTTCAAACGCTGATTTCGGGTGATGTGGTGGCTGCGCAGGTCGCCGGCCCCTCAGTGATCCAGAGCAACCTGCAGGGCTCTGGCGTCGTTTTGATTGCCGGGATTCTGAACACGATGGATTACAAGTTGATCGTTTCTCGGGATATTACGCGCCCGGATCAACTCAAAGGAAAGATCGTCGCCGTGAGTAGAATCGGATCATCATCGGATTTTGCGACACGCTATGCGCTGGAAAAATATGGTCTGATCCCGGACAAGGACGTTTCCATCCTACAGATCGGCAGCCAGCCGGCTCGTTTCAGCGCGCTGGAAACGGGGAAAATCCACGGCGTGATGATCGCTATTCCGTTGACCGCCAAAGCAGCCAAGATGGGATATAATACGTTGGCGGACTTGCAGATGCTCGGGCTTGA
>JACPFE010000160.1 GCA_016183145.1 Deltaproteobacteria bacterium
GGTGAGAACGAGGTCCGTCGAAGTCGCGCCTTCGGGCAGCCTGCCGTGGAGCTTAAAACCGATGACGTCGGGGATCAGCATGACGATCGGCTGGCCGAGCATGGCCGCTTCGGCCTCGATGCCGCCCACGCCCCAGCCGACCACGCCCAGGCCGTTGATCATGGTCGTATGCGAGTCCATGCCCACGAGCGTGTCCGGGTAGGCGATCGTCGCGCCGTTGGCCTTGAAGCGAAAGACCACCTGGCCCAGGTATTCGAGATTCACCTGATGGCAAATGCCGGTGTCGGGCGGCACCACGGTGAAATTGCGGAAGGCCTTTTGCCCCCAGCGCAGGCAGGCGTAGCGCTCGACGTTGCGCTCGTACTCGATCTTGGAATTGGCCTCAAAGGAGCCCGGGGAGCCGAAATGGTCTACCTGGACCGAGTGGTCGATGACCAGATCGACGGGCGCCAGCGGGTTGATCTTTTTCGGGTCGCCGCCGAGCCGCTGCATGGCCTCGCGCATCACCGCGAGATCCACCACCGCCGGCACGCCGGTGAGATCCTGGGTGAGCACGCGCGCGGGCATGAAGGCGATTTCTTTTTCTTGCTTGGCCTTGGGATTCCAGTTGGCCAGCGCCTCGATATCGCCCTTGTTGACGTGATGATTATCTTCCTGCCTGAGCAGGTTCTCCAACAGGATTTTCAACGAAACCGGCAGACGGGAAATATTTTTGAATCCCGCCTTTTCCAGCACATCGAGGCGGAAAATATCGTAGCTCTCGCTGCCGACTTTCAAAGCCTTCCGCGTGCCGAAACTATCCACGTGCTTCTGTGCCATACGCGCTCCTTATAAATATGAGGTGTTTGTCAAGCAGATCTAATTTGTAGCTAGGCTAAACTCATAAAGCAATAGGAACAATCGCGCATCATCCAGGTCGAGCAACCTTGAAGCGATCGGTACGGCCCCCGGAATCCCATCGACAATCATGCCTAAGCTTGCTTAAATTAAACAACCCTCGGCTGTAAGCCGAGAGATTTAAAACATGTCGGCTTGAAGCCGACCGGATAATGGCCTCGACCGTCATTCCCGCGAAAGCGGGAATCCAGTTCTTTCGCAGTCCAGCCTGGATGCCCGCCGGAGTCTATCCTGAGCACTGTCGAAGGGCGGGCATGACGAACTGGGCTGCCCTTGTCGCTGCATACGGTGCTCATGTTCACTTGGCTCACATTTCGCCGAATCTTGCTTCGCCTGAAGGCGAGGGATTTCAAACACCCCCGAAAGAGACATTAATAAAGCGCCTTTATGCGGAACTCCAACGCCAGCATCGCGACATCTCGTTCAAGCTTCCGCCATCGACTGATCGGCTGGTTGCATCTGCACCAAGAAAGACTCTGGTGGTTCCATAGCCTCTATGCCCTGATCCTGGGCATCGGCATCATGTGGCTCGGAAAACGGAATTTTTCTTACCTCCGCCTCGTGGTTTTCCACATCAGCTTCATCTGGCTCTCCAGTTTGTTCTTGCCAAAGCTACTCAACCCCCCTCGCCTGCCGGTGCCATGGACGCCGCGGCTCCGTCTCCTGGTTAATTTCTTCAACAAGAATCTTTATCAGCAGATGCTGTTCTTCGTCCTGCCGATCTATTACGCCAGCGCCACTCGCGGGTCGCGCAATTTTCTCTTCGTGCTGTTGGTCGCGCTGTCTGCGACGCTATCTACCCTCGACGTCGTTTATGACCGTCATCTGTCGGTGCGGCGCGGTCCGACAGCCACGTTCTTCGCATTCAATCTATTCACCCTGATCAACGTCATGCTGCCAATCCTGTGGAGCGTCAGCAACACGCTGACGACGCGTGTCAGCGCCGCCCTGGCGTGCCTGGGCTTTTTGTCGTTTTATTATCCAAGTTCACAGTCAGATTTTCGCCGCCGGGCGTTCGGCCTTGCGACCGGTCTGCTGTTTTTCGGTCTGATCGAACTCGGGCGTCCCCTAATTCCCCCGGCTCCGCTGCGCTTGGCGAGCGTTGAATTCGGCGGGGACTTCGACAAAGCGGCGCTTCGGGTGGTATCGCCTTTGACCGAGCTTCAACCGAACCAGTCGCTCCAGCTCTACGGCGTGACGGCGATCAAGGCGCCATTGGGGCTTACAGAACGGGTGCGCCACCGCTGGTATGAAAACGGCACGCTCATCTTCGCTTCTCCTTTTTACAACATGGTGGGCGGGCGAGAAGAAGGCTTCCGGCTCTGGACAAGCTTCTCATTCAAAAGCATTGCGCCGGGCACAAAGCTGCGGCTGGACCTCGAAACCGAGGGCGGCCAACTGATCGGCCGCGCCGAACTCAGAACCGCGAGTTAGGTTGCTGATTTATCTTGACTCCAAGTTTCGCGGCCGACCATTACAACTTTGTTCCAGAGTGGCACCGAGAATCCCCTGGGCCGAGGACGCGCACTCCCCCTCGCGCAGATGGTGCGCGATACTCCCGAAGACCATCTCGAAGTACCACTCCACCCTGCGGCTGAGATGTTTTGGCGGGAATGCGGTTATCTAGACTAGGCGCAAAATGATCACGAACTCAATCAATGGAATCGACCGGCGCTGCGGTCGTCATAGCAACAGCGTAAACTGCTTTCAGAATATCTTCGCTCCGATAAGGTTTACTGATAACGGCGCTGAACTCGCCGCCGGCCACTGCCGATTCAATCTCAGGCGAAATATATCCTGTGGCCAGGATCGCCTTCAGCGTCGGGTCGATTTCCTTCATTTTTTGAAACGCATTCCAGCCGTTTAACTTGGGAAGGCCTAAATCGAGCACCACGACCGCGATCTCGTCTTTGTGCCGACGATGGATTTCAACAGCTTCGGCACCGTCGGTCGCGGTCAAAACCCGGTAGCCCGTTCTTTCCAGACGCATTCGCATTAATTCCAGTTGCCTCTCCTCGTCTTCAACAAATAGAATCGTGTGCGCTTCGGCAAGGATGTTTTCATCCTCTTTTTTAGGGTCCACCTGTCGTTTTATCTCGAACGGGCCGAGTCTAGTTTGCTCGATCGGCAAATAGATCCGGAACGTGGCCCCTTTTCCGGGCCGGCTCGTAACGTCAATAAAGCCCCTATGTCTTGTAACGATTCCATAGACGACTGAAAGGCCCAGACCCGTTCCTTGACTTTGATCTTTAGTTGTAAAGAAAGGTTCGAAAATACGGCTCTTGATAGCTTCGTCCATTCCTTGGCCGGTATCGACGATGGAGATCAGCGCGTAGTGGGATTGCTCGGCTTCCGGAAAACGTTCGCGCAATTCGGACCTTGAGACCGTCTCCGTCGTCAAGAGGAGTTTCCCGACTTCAGGCATCGCATCTCGCGCATTGAGGCATATATTGAGCAACGCCTGGTCAATCTGGTTGGGATCCGCTGTAACGGGGGGAAGTTCCGGGTCCAAACA
>JACPFE010000168.1 GCA_016183145.1 Deltaproteobacteria bacterium
AACCCTATCTCTCGCAAAGACGCAAAGACGCGAAGTTCAGGGCATTGGGAAGACATTTTTATCTTTGCGCCTTGGCGCCTTGGCGCGATAAAATTCTTTGGCCATTTTATTTTGGTTCTTCCGGCTTTACTCTGAAGGAGTATTCACCCCAGCGCGGCAACGCGGAGATTTCATGTGCTGGGTGGTTAGGTGATTCTGATTGACATACACTCCAAATTCGGCGAATTTGGAGTGCATGGGATACATTGCTCGAATCCTGGAAAAACGGCTGGCGAGCACGCTGGCGCGCGGCCGGTCGGCGCTGCTGCTGGGCCCGCGGCAGACGGGCAAGACGACGCTGGCGCAACGGCTGAACCCCGACCTGCTGTTGAATTTCATCCGGCCGGAGGTTCGGCAGCGCTATGAGCGGCGCCCGGAACTGCTGGGAGCGGAAATCGCAAGCCACCCCGCTCCACCGCAACGCAAACTGCCGCTGGTCTTGCTGGATGAAGTGCAGCGCGTGCCGGAGCTAGTGAACGTCGTGCAGGACTTGATTGACCGCCGGGCCGCTCAGTTCCTCCTCACCGGGTCCTCGGCCCGCAAGCTGCGGCGCGGCCGGGATACCAACTGGCTGCCGGGCCGGTTGGTGCCGCTGCGGCTGGATCCGCTGACGCTGGCGGAGCGCACGCCGCCCACGCTGGAGGAGGCCCTGCTCACTGGCTCCCTGCCCGGCATCGTCAGCGTGGACGACGACGCGGCCCGCGAACAGGACTTGCGGGCCTACTCTACCCTGTACCTGGAAGAGGAGATTCGCGCCGAGGCCCTGGTGCGAAACCTGGGCCAGTTTTCCCGCTTCCTGCAACTGGCCGCGCTGGAGTCTGGCGGCATCAGCCACTTTCGCGGCCTGGCGCTGGAGCTCGGCGTGGCGCATACCACTGTCGCAGGCTACTACGAGATCCTCGAAGATTGCCTCATCGCTGAGCGGGTGGAACCGCTCACCCGAAGCCGTACGCGGAAAAAACTGACCAAGTCGCCGCGCTACCTGTTCTTCGACTTGGGCGTTCGCCGCGCGGCAGCGGAGGAAGGCCGGCGTCTGCCGCCGCGGGTGTTGGGTGGTTTGTTTGAGCAGTTTGTCGGACTGGAGTTCATCCGGCTGGGCCGCCAGGCGCAACCCGAGGTGCAAGTGCAGTTCTGGCGCGACCCCGATGGTCCCGAAGTAGACTGGGTTCTGACGCGCGAGAACCGTTGCCTGCCCGTCGAGGTGAAATGGAGCGACGCCCCCACTGCGGCGGACGCCCGGCACCTGGTGACTTTTCAGAGTGAACATCGCAGCGCCCACCACGGCCTCGTGGTCTGCCGTGCCCCCAAACGGTTTCAACTGGCCCGGGGCATCGTGGCCCTGCCCTGGCACGAAATCCCAGCGGTCATCGAGGAATTCCTCGGGTGATGCGACCGCGCCCACGCGACTGGCACCGCATTAAGGTTGAATGGGGGGGCCTTTGCGAGCTTGGCGTGCTTGTGGTTCGACAAGCTCACTACCCTGAGGGCGTCGAAGGGGCGCGATAAATTTCTTGGATCTTCAGGCTTCTGTGTGGCGAAGCTGGCCAACGCTATTTCTGTGCAAGGATTCGGAGATTGCACCGCAGATCAGCCTGAGGCTGATCAGCCACAATTTTCAAGGCTGAGGCGCTGAGACCGCGGAGAAAAGAGTTTTAGAATTAAAAAATACTCCGAACTCTGCGAACTCCGTGACTCTGTGGTGAATATTCTTTCACAGTAATCCCGGAACAGCGAATTTCCTAAACCCCTTTTTGTGAAACAATTACCTGGTGAGTATCGATCAGAAGTCGATCGGCGACACCACTGCGGGACTTTCTCGGGCTCACAATTAGACTGAGATGGCCGAAAAGCAGCAAAAAGTCGTGAAAAATCAAGGGCGAAAAAAAACTATTGACAAAGACCCAAATTGCTTCTAATAGTACAAAATGTAGTGGGTTGTTAATTTATTCACACTATATATTGAGAGCGTTAAAGAATAAGGGAGCGAGGATCAAATGGCGAGCACGGCGTCTTACGCAACCGATTTGAAGGTTAATCAGGAACAGGGAAAGGCGAAGGCCGGTCTCCAAGTGGAGCGGTATTTTACCCGCGCCGGGGTGCATCCCTACGATGAAATCGAGTGGGAGCAACGTTCCGCCTCCATCACCAATGAGAAGGGGCGGATCGTATTTGAGCAGTCGAACGTCGAGATTCCCAAAGCCTGGTCGATGATGGCGACTAACGTCGTGGTCTCGAAATATTTCCGCGGTCCTTTGGGTACTCCCCAGCGCGAACATAGCGTGCGCCAGATGATCGGTCGGGTGGTCGATACAATAACCGGCTGGGGAAAAAAGGACGGCTATTTCGCCACCGAACAGGACGCTGAGGCTTTCGCCGATGAGCTGACCCATATTTTGGTGCATCAGAAGGCCTGGTTTAACAGCCCGGTCTGGTTCAATTGCGGGATCGAGGAAAAACCCCAGTGCTCTGCCTGCTTCATCCTGTCCGTCGACGATACCATGGATTCGATCCTCGATTGGTACCGCAAGGAAGGGGTGATTTTCAAAGGCGGCTCGGGCTCCGGCGTGAATCTCTCCCGGATCCGCTCTTCGAAAGAACAGTTGGGCGGCGGCGGGACGGCCTCGGGTCCGGTCTCGTTCATGAAAGCCGCGGATGCCTCGGCGGGCGTCATCAAGTCGGGAGGCAAAACCCGGCGCGCCGCCAAGATGGTGATCTTGAACGTCGATCATCCGGACATCGAAGAGTTCATCAAGTGCAAAGTTGCCGAAGAGAAAAAAGCCTGGGCGCTGATCGAGGCCGGCTACGACGCCAGCCTCGACGGGCCGGCCTACGGCAGCGTCTTTTTCCAGAACGCCAACAACTCCGTGCGCGTCTCGGATGAGTTTATGCAAGCAGTTCAGGAGGACCGCGAGTGGAAGACCCGCTACGTCACCAACGGCGAGGTTTGCGAGACTTTCAAGGCGCGAGACTTGCTGCGCATGATCGCCGAGAGCACCTACTTCTGCGGCGATCCCGGCATGCAATTCGACACGACGATCAACGACTGGCATACCTGTTCCAACACCGGGCGGATCAACGCTTCGAATCCCTGCTCCGAATACATGCACCTCGACAACTCGGCTTGCAACCTGGCGTCGTTGAACCTGCTCAAATTCCTGCGCGATGACGGCGTTTTCGATACCGAGTCTTTCCGCCGGGCGGTGGACATCATCATCCTGGCGCAGGACATCCTGGTCGATAACTCTTCCTATCCTACCGCCGAGATCACCGCCAACGCCCACGGCTTCCGCGAGCTGGGATTGGGCTACGCCAACCTCGGGGCATTGTTGATGTCGTTGGGACTGCCTTACGACTCCGACGCGGGCCGCGGCTATGCGGCAGCGGTGAGCGCGCTCATGTCCGGCGAAGGCTATCTCCAATCCGCGCGCATCGCGGCGGCCACCGAAGCGTTTGCCGGATATGAAGCGAACCGCCAGCCGATGCTCCGGGTATTAAACAAACACCGCTCGCAGGCCTACAAGATTTCGCCGTCGCAAGTGCCGCTCGATTTGCTTACGGCGGCGCGCGAGGTCTGGGATCAAAATTGTTTAGAGGCGGAGAAGTATGGCGTTAAAAATTCCCAGATATCGGTCTTGGCGCCCACCGGCACCATCGCTTTCATGATGGACTGCGACACCACCGGCGTCGAACCCGATATCGCGCTCGTGAAGTACAAAAAGCTTGTTGGCGGTGGCCTGTTGGAAATGGTCAACAACACCGTTCCGCGCGCGCTCAAGCGGCTCGGCTACGACCTCAAACAGACTCAAGAAATCGTCGAGTATATCGACGAGCACAAAACCATCGAAGGAGCGCCGCATGTCAAGGACGATGACCTGCCGGTTTTCGATTGCGCTTTCAAACCCGCCAACGGCGTCCGGACGATTCACTATATGGGGCATGTGCGGATGATGGGCGCGGTGCAGCCCTTTATCTCCGGCGCGATCTCCAAGACCATCAACATGCCGAACGAGGCGAGCGTCGAGGATATCATGCAGGCCTATATGGAATCCTGGAAGCTCGGCCTCAAGGCCGTGGCGATCTACCGGGACGGGTCGAAGCGCACCCAGCCGCTCAACACCTCCAAGGATAAGGAAGAAAAAAAGCCGGTCGCGGCGGAGGCGAAGGAAACCCGGCCGCTGCGGCGTAGACTGCCCGACGAGCGGCGCTCGATCACGCACAAGTTCGACATCGCCGGCCACGAAGGCTACATCATCGCCGGCATGTACGAAGACGGCCAGCCGGGCGAGATCTTCATCACCATGTCCAAAGAAGGCTCGACGATCTCAGGCCTGATGGATTCGTTCGCCACCGCGATCTCTATAGCGCTGCAGTACGGCGTACCGCTAAGGAGTTTGGTCGACAAGTTCAGCCATATGCGTTTCGAGCCTTCGGGTTTCACCAAAAACCCTGACATCCCCATGGCCAAGTCGATCATGGATTATATCTTTCGCTGGCTCGCCAGCAAGTTTCTCGACGGCGACGCGCAGCAGGAAGTAGGCGTCGTCAGGCAGGACGCCGAAGAAAAAGAGAACGTCACGGTCAGTAAAAAAGTGATTTCGATCAATGCACAGGCGCCGCGCGGGGGCGCGCCGGTGGCGAGCATCAGCAGGATCACCAGCCTTTACCAACAGGACGCGCCGCCCTGTCCCGATTGCGGCGCGATCATGATCCGCAGCGGCGCTTGCTATAAGTGTCTCAACTGCGGCGCAGTGAGTGGCTGCTCGTAAGATCAGGGTTGTCTGATCCTAAAAACGGCAGTTGAGGTGTCTGAGCGAACGACCGAAAGTATCAACCTCGGTGGAGCTTCGACCAGCAGGATCTACCACCACGAAGTGGGCGATGATCTTACGCTCGCCCGCCGAGAATGAAAATGGAGGGATTGCCCTCCACATGGTGCCCTCCCCGACTCGTCATTCCCGCGCACGCCGGAATCCACGTTTGTTGCGCCGAATTAGCCTGGATACCCGCTTTCGCGGGTATGACGGAACCCAGGCGGGCCTCTTGGTTCTCATCCCCAAACGGGTATTTTCAAAGGAGGACACTCGCCCGGTGGAATTGCGGCCTGGTATTCCACGGGGCAAGGGCACGAAGCAAGAAATACCATCTTAAAATCCGATGGCTTTGCCAATTCGAATCTCCGTTCTTCGTGTGCTTCGTGAACTTCGTGGTAAAGAGAAAAACTTCGGTCGAGCAAGAAAAAACTTCATCAGTTCGACGGATGCAATACGGACCAGAAAGGTTAGTCCCTGAAGCTAGCGAAAGTTCTTCGGCTTCGGTCAGTTGCGCCAAGCAACTGCTAGGCAATAGCTGGATCTAGGCTGATCAGCTAAATCGCTGAGGCTGTCGGGCTACTTCTTTTCCAGATGCAGCAGGCCCTTCTGCGTGTCGATGTCCATGCGGAAGTTGCTCAGAAAATTGAGGCCGAGAAGTCCGGCCAATTGAGAATTGGCCACCACGTCGTGAATCACCGCGGTGAGATTTTTCATTTCCAAGCCGCCGACGTTAATGGACTCCAAACTCGTCAGCGGCGCTTGAATCATGCCGTTGGCGGTCTGAATCGGCAGCCGGCGTTCGCTCCCGCTGGGGTCGATATCGAGTTCCTTCGCGGTGGCGGCTGAAATCATCGTATAAGTCGCGCCGGTGTCGACCACCAGTTTCGCCGGCGTTTTCCCGTTGAGCATCGCTTCGATGACGACGACCTGTCCCCGTTTTTCAAAAGGGACCGAGGCCTTCGTCACTGCGCCCCGGTTCGCCGGTTCGGCGGCCTTTGGACTTTCCTTAGCCTGGATACGG
>JACPFE010000169.1 GCA_016183145.1 Deltaproteobacteria bacterium
CCTTTCCGGATTTCCGGAACCGTAACGGAGGTCACCGGCTTGCTGATCGCCAGCCGCGGGCCTTGGCTTCCGGTGGGTGGAGTTTGCCATATCCACTCACTGGGGAACGGCGAACCCGTGCTCGCGGAGGTGGTCGGCTTCCGCGGCGAGCAAACCCTGTTGATGCCCCTCGGAGAATTGCGCGGCGTGGGTCCCGGCAGCCAAGTGGTGGCGTTGACCAAAGAAGCCCATTACCAAGTGGGCGAAGCGCTCCTCGGCAGGGTCGTCGACGGCTTGGGTCGCCCCATCGACGGCAAGGGCGTCATCGCGGCGCACGCCTATCCGATTTATACCTCGGTATCGAATCCCCTCGATCGCGAAGAAGTCCGCCAGCCGTTGGATATCGGCATTCGCTCGATCAACGGCATGACCACCTTCGGCAAAGGACAGCGCGTCGCCATCATGGCGGGAGCCGGCGTCGGCAAAAGCACGCTCTTGGCGATGATCGCGCGCAACACCCGCGCCGACGTCAAAGTCATCGCGCTGATCGGCGAGCGCGGGCGCGAGGTCGAAGATTTTGTCGCGCGGGCGCTGCCGCCGCAGGAGCGCGAACGGATGATCGTGGTCGCCGCCACCTCGTAAGCGCCGGCGCTAGTGCGGGTGCGCGGAGCTTTTATCGCCACCACCATCGCCGAATATTTCTGCGATCGCGGGCAAGACGTGCTGTTATTGATGGACTCGCTGAGCCGCTTCGCCATGGCCCAGCGCGAGGCGGGGTTGGCGGCGGGCGAGCCGCCTTCGACCAAGGGCTACACGCCGTCGGTTTTCGCCCTGCTGCCGCGTCTGCTCGAGCGGGCGGGAAGCTGGAAGGGCAAAGGCAGCATTACCGGCCTTTACACCGTGCTCATGGAGGGCGACGATCCCCACGAACCGGTGGCCGACGCGGTGCGCTCGCTCACCGACGGCCACATTCATTTGTCGCGTCGTCTCGCCGAGCAGGCGCACTATCCCGCCGTCGACGTGCTTTCGTCGGTGAGCCGGGTGCGCTCCAGGGTGACCACCCGGGAACATCAACGCCTGGTGAGCGAGATCACGCGGTTATTGGCTGCCTATCGCGACGCCGAGGATCTGATTCAGATCGGCGCCTACGTCAAAGGGAGAAATCCCGAAGTCGACCGTGCCATCGAGTTGATGCCGCGCATCCGCAGCTACCTTTGCCAGGATCAAGCCAAGGACGCGAGCTTGGAGTCGAGCGTTCAAGCGCTCGCCGAGCTGCTGGCTGCGTGATGCCGTGGCGCTCTTCAAATTCCGCCTGGCGCCGGTGCTGCGTTACCGCGAGCGCCGCAAAGAAGAAAAAGAGTCGGAGCTGCGCGCGCTCCTGGAAACGCGCCGGCGCGTGGACGAGGAAATCCGCGCCCTCGAGCGGCAATGGCTCAGCGCCGATGAGAGCTTGGCGCGGCACGAGGGACAGATATTTTCCGCCGTCGAGTTGCGGCTCCACTCCGACTATGCACGCCAGACCGCGGAGCGCATCAAGATGCGGCAGGCCGCGCTGGCGAAAGTCTTGGAAAAGATCGCCGAAAAAAGAGGTGAATTGCTGGAAGCCAGGCGCGCGGTCAAGAGCCTCGAGCAATTGCACCATCGCTCCGCGACAAAGTTTCAACGCGAGCAAAACAGCGCGGAGCAAAAATTCAGCGACGAGATCGGCCTGCGGCAATTCGCCGGCTCCAAGAGCGGGAAAAAAATTCCCCGTTAGCGGCAACTCTTTCCGCGCGCCGCCGCGGACGATGCTTCAACATCCGACATTCAAGGGCGCGCATCGCGCCACGTACGATTCGCAAAGTATTCGCTACTGTCTAGTTAACCTTCTCTTTCTAAAGATTTATCCGAATGCGCCGATCGCATCTGTGAGCGACTCCGCCGGGTGGCATTTTCCTTGCTCTAGGTGGGCGCGACGATGGAAATCACCGGCTCGCTCTCAATCTCAGCGAATCCAGTCCAGGAAGGCCAAGAGGTTGCCCGCGCCAACCGAGAAGGCGATGACACCGCGGCGTTTGCGGCATTGTTATATCTGATTCTCGGAACGCCCCCGGCGGGGATCATCTCCGTAGCTCCAGAAGCAGTGAAGGCCGATGAAACGGAGGCATCCGCTTCAGGCGTAGTGCCGAGTCAGAAAGGTTCCGGCGCGCTTTCTATTGCTAACGGCGAGCCCAACGATCTGCGCGCATTTCTGGCCAATGATATTTCTCCGCCGCCCGCGGAAGCGGCCGGAGCTGCCGACAGGGCCGCGCCGACGCCCATGCTGACGGAACTTGGCGCCAGCGGCGCCAAGTTAGACGGTGTGCTCACCAATGGATCAACCCCCAAGTCCGCCGCGGTCGCAGATGAAAGTGATGCGTCGATCGGCGGTGGTCGAGCCGAACCGAAAGCGGTAAGTGAGATCAACCGAGATTCGATCGAAGCTTTAGCGGCACAAGCGAGCGCCCACGGCAAAGATCTCGCGGCTGTGAACGAAACGGCGCGTGTTATTCGCGATCCGGCGGCCAGCGCCCCGATCGGCGTTGCGGCTGACGCGGTGGAGACCGATCCGCAAGCCGAACCGGGCCGAGCGCCTGCGAAATTCGCGCTGGCGGAGGGCAAGGTCATTAGGCGGGACTCCGTCATCAGCATTGAACCCTTCGACCAGGCTCAGGGCAAGCCTGGAACCCGGAACATTGAACAAGAGGCAACGGGCAGCTCCGTGGGGCGTGTCACTGCCGTCAACATCGAAACCGGTCCCGGGAAAGTTGAACAGCCGGCAATGGCCGGCGCGATCGGGCAGGTCGCTGCGAGCGGTAATCTTTCAAACCATGTAGAGCCGGAACTTATGACCGAACCGGCCGGCATGAACCATCTCGACCTGCGATCCGGTGGGCAATTTAAGCTTGATATAACGGCTGGCGCGGCGGGAAACGATTCGCAAGTCCACCCGGCCCAAGATTCTGAAAAACTCACGACGGGGACGAGCAACCCCATTCGGCTGATCCATGGGGCTGAAAAAAATTCAACTCGTGCAGCGGTGGGATCCGTGACCGAACCGGCAGGCGAGATCCATGCCGATGCCGAGTTAACGGGAAAATTTCAATTCGGGAAAACGGCTGATGGCGGCGTAGCCGAACACGACGCAAGGCTCATGGCCGAAGCAGACACAAAAACCGATGCGCCGCACGCCGGCCGCGGCCCGGCCCAGCGGCTGAGCGACATCGCGGCACCGATGCCAAGACCGGACATCGCAGCGGAAAAGTTCGGCCCGGCGGGCGATCCCGCGCCGGCGTCCTGGCGTTCCACCGTAAACCGAGTTGCGGACGAACTGGCGAGCCACGTTAGACTGAACAAGCGCGAAGCGGTCATTCAACTGGATCCCCCCGAGTTAGGAAAGATCAAGATCGAGATGCGCCTCGATGGCGACAAACTCGAAGCACGCATCGTCGCGGAAGTCCATGAATCCCGGGAGCTGATCGAAAGTCACCTCCAGGAGTTGCGCCAAGCGTTGCGTCTCCACCACCTCGATCTCGCCGACGTGCGCGTCAGCCAAGCCGGATGGAGCGGCGGTTCCGGCGACCCGATGCAGGGGTTTCGCCAGCAGCAGCCGGACGGCGAGCCGCAATGGGCGCGGAATTCTGAGAATTCGATCGCCGCGGCAAGCGCATCCCAAGAGCGCAGCGGCGGCGGTGATGAAAACGGGCGAGTCAGCGTCTGGGCGTAGCGGGAGGATTTCACAGTGGCGATACCAAACATCGGCGCAGCAACGGCACAACCGGGAGCGGGTCAAGCCTTAACCGCGCGAACGGTCACGCAAGACGATTTCTTAAAACTGCTCATCGCCCAATTGCAGAATCAAAATCCGCTCGAGCCGATGGACAATCAAGAATTCGCCGCCCAACTGGCCACCTTCAACAGTCTCGGCCAGTTAATCGAGATCAACGGCAAGCTCGGCCAATTGCAGAACGGGCAGGGTTCGGCGAGCCAGTACAACGCCGCTTCCTTGATCGGCAAAGAAATTGAAGTCAGCGGTAACGCACTGAACCTGGCAGAGGGAAGTTCGGCATCGGTTAATTACCAGCTCGGCGCCAACGCCGCCCGGGTCGGCATCAGCATTCGCAACGGTGCGGGAGAGCTGGTGCGCCGGATCGATGCCGGCAGCCAAAAAGCGGGCGAACAAATGATTCAATGGGACGGCAAAAATAGCGCGGGGAAGACCGCGCCGGCCGGGAGGTATGACTTTGAGATCACCGCCGTTGATGTCAGCGGGAGAAATATTCCGGCTTCGGGCCTGGTTCGAGGAACGGTCACCGGCGTAAAGCTGGGCGGCAACGAGCCGTTGCTCGAGATCGGCGCAATGTCGGTGCCGCTGAGCAGCGTGATCCGGGTCCGCGCGCAGGGATAGGCGGCAGGAGGGATCCATGTCGATTGTCGGTTCGTTATTCGTGGCATCGGACGCACTCGATGTCTTAGGCAACGCGATCTCAGTGGCCGGCGACAACATCGCCAATCTCAACACCGTCGGCTTCAAAGCTTCCCGGATCGAGTTTGCCGATCTCTTGTCGACGATCGACGGCCAACTCGAAATCGGCCATGGAGTCCGGTTGGCCGACGTGAGCAAAATACTTCAGCAAGGGGCGCTGGAGACGACCCAGAGCCTGACCGATCTGGCGATCGAAGGAGGCGGTTTTTTCATTTTGAAAAACGGCGCGGGCGAGACGTTCTACAGCCGGGCCGGCGAATTTCATTTCGACGCGAACAGCAATCTGGTCAATCCGCTCGGTCTCTTTCTTCAAGGCGCCTCGGGAAATATTTCTCTGGGAGCCGCCCTTACTTTGCCCGCCCAAGCTACCACCAGCCTTGGATTGAAGGTCAACCTGGACGCGGCTGCGGCGACGCCGGGCGCGGCATTTCCCGCCGGCCCCGACGCAAGCCCCGGCGCATGGAATGCCGCCGGCAACTTTTCTTCGGTCACGACGGTCTACGATTCCGCTGGCGCTGCCCATGATCTCACCTTCTTGTTTCGTAAGAATGGCGCCAATAGTTGGGAGTACCGGATCTTGGCGCAGCGTAGCGAGTTGGATGCGGGGGCGTCCACGAGCACGGACCTGCGCGACCTGGGCGCGGGGGGAACGCTGCAGTTCAATCCGGATGGGAGTTTCAACGCAGCCGGCAGCACGGTGAGCGGGATCACCGGCTTGAGCTGGGTCGGCGGAGGCACGCAAACGATCGCTCCCGGGAGCCTGAGCTTCGACGGCAGCGTCCAGTATGCGCAACCCTCGTCGCTCATGAGCCTGAGCACCAATGGGTACGGGGGCGGATTTTTCACCGGCGTGAGCATCGATGGCGGCGGAGCGATCACCGGCCGTTATTCCAACGGCGTTACTCGACCGATCGGCACCATCGTTCTGGCAAACTTCACCAGCCCGGACGGCCTGGATCCGGCGGGCGACGGTCTGTATCGCGCGACCGCCGAGTCGGGTGCCGCGCTGACCGGCGCGCCGGGACAAAATGGTATGGGTCAAATCGTTTCCGGCGCCCTGGAAATGTCCACGGTGGATCTTGCCCGCGAAATGGTGGCGCTGATCACGTCGCAGCGAAGCTTTCAAATCAACTCACGGGTCATCACGGTGGCCGATCAAATGTACGCTGAAGCGGCGGAGCTGAAGCAGTAGGAAAGGGTAGAAGTCAGAAGTCAGAGGGCAGTAGGCAGAAGGCAATAGGAAGAGAGCCGAAGATCGATGATCGAGGATGGAGGATGGAAGGCCATGGGCAGAACGCATCAATGATAGAACCACAGCTCCGAAAATCTAAAATCTAACTGGAGGTTTATTATGGCACTTACAGGAGCATTATTTAGCGGAGTCAGCGGCATCAACAGCAATGGTAACGCGATGAATATCATCGGCGACAACATCGCCAACGCTAACACGATCGGATTCAAATCGAGCCGGGCGGTGTTTTTCGATCTTTTGAGCGCCGACGTGGGCGGCACCAAAATCGGTTTGGGTTCACGTTTGGCCGCTTCAGATCGACTATTCGTTCAGGGAGGCGTCGAGACGACTAACAGCGTTACCGATCTGGCGATCCAGGGCAAAGGATTGTTCATACTCAGAGATGGCCAGGGCGGAACTTTTTACAGCCGGGCGGGACAGTTCGGCATCGACAAAGACGGTAATCTTGCCAACCCCGCGGGACTCGCGGTCCAGGGAGTTCAACTCGACGCCAACGGCAACCCGACCAGCGGTCTAACCAACATCGTCATCAGCCAGCTGGTCGTGTCTCCGGTGGAGACCGATGCAATCGATATAGCTCTCAATCTTGATGCTACGAAAGCAACACCGACACCGGCGATTCCCGCGGATGCCGCCGGTACGGAGGAGACGCCAGGCAACTGGTTCGCCGGCGCCAACTTTTCCACCGTGGTGACCGTTTACGATTCGCTCGGCCGGGGGCATGATCTTACCTACCTGTTTCGTAAGACAGCTACTGCGAATCAATGGGACGTACGCGTCGCAGCCAACGCGGGCGACATTGCCGGTGGTACGGCAGGCATGTTGCAGCAGGTCAACGCCGCTGGTGGCTTGCTGGCGTTCAACCCCGACGGGACCCTGGACACCGCGACCACGAACATTACGGACATCGGCCCGATCGCCTGGGCCGATGGCTCAAACGCGCAGACCGTGTTGGCTGCGGACATGGATTTCACCGGCACGACCCAGTTTGCTCTGCCCTCGTCTGTTAGCCAGCAAAACCAGAATGGTTCGCAGTCGGGTATTCTCAAAGGCATCAGCATCGGTACCGATGGTGTAATCACCGGGCAGTTTACTTCGGGTGGTAACCAGCCAGTGTTTCGGATCGCCTTGGCCGATTTCGCCAATCCGCGGGGACTCGCTCATGTCGGCAACTCGCTGTACTTGCAGTCGTCTGAGTCGGGGTCATTGCTTACCGGAAATCCTGGCGATGGCAGCTTCGGCACGGTGCTCTCGAGTTCGTTGGAGTTGTCCACCGTGGACCTCGCCACCGAATTCGTCAAAATGGTGACGACGCAGCGGGGATTCCAGGCCTCTTCACGCACGATCACCGTTACCGACCAGCTCTTGGAAGAGGTTGCGAATTTAAAGAGATAATTGCCATCGTACGTGCCTGCCCTCCGAACGGGCAACCACATAGGGTTGCCCCTACAAATTTTGGCGAAACTGAACCACTACCGATCGCCGGATGAATTGAGGCGGATTTACGGTTCCCGGTTCAACGTTGAACCTTGAACCTGGAACTTTGAACCCGAAAAAGTTGCCGCTCTTCGTTTGGCAGTTTGGCGCCGCGACCCCGCTCTATTAAAGAATCGTCGCCCCATTCCGATAACTTCAATGGCAAGGACGGACTCTATGCGGGTCGGCAGGGGATGGTCTTTCATCCCGGGGGCCGACTTCTTAGCGAGAAGGAGCGCAACGTGACTTTTACGGTCAACCAAGCAATCGAAATGGTGCGGGCCCTGTCAGAAGGAGAATTCGACCCGGAGTTACAACGACACTTTCAAGGCGAATTGGGCGAGTTGGCGTCTTACTTGGGCGCCGTGAGCCAGTCGCTCGTCGATCGGTTGCTGGAGAGCCTCAAGTAGGTTGTAAGACTCTGCGATAATTTCGGAGATCGCCGATGTTCAATCCTGAAATGGATGTCTTGGTCGTAGACGATGCCTCGGCGATCCGTCGCATCGTCCGCAGCTTGCTTAAGGAATTGGGGTTCAAGAACATTCGCGAGGCGGAAAACGGCCAGACGGCGCTCGACGACCTTAAAAAGAGAAAAGCCGATTTCGTCGTTTGCGATTGGAATTTGCCGGTGATGACCGGCATCGATCTGTTGCGCGCCATCCGCGCCGACGACGCGCTGAAAAGCGTACCGGTCCTGATGGTTACAGCCAAAGACAAACAGGAACACATCATCGAGGCGGTCAAAGCCGGCGTCAGCCACAACATCGTGAAACCCTTTAACGCCCAGACGCTGCAAGAAAAGCTAAGCAAGATCTTTCCGTAACCGTGATTCTCATGAATCCGCCCCCTGCGGCGCGCCGCTCAACGGACCCCCACCCTCGGTCCCCGGCGTAGCTTGCAGCGGGCGGTTAGGTTCGCGCGTCGTGCCGGCTCGGGCCGGCATAGCGCACGACAGGCGGAGTGGCTGTAATTGCCGCAGCGGAAACTTGCAACCTCAACCAGCGGATCAGAGCGACCGGGTGGGCTACACGACCAAGGCCGGAAGAGGGATACGGTCTATAGGAACTCTATGCCGCGAGAAGGCGTTACTTCCCGAATGGGAACGCGACCGTGAAGACTGTACCTTTCCCGGTACTGCTTTTGACTTCGATCTTGCCGCCGAGCAACTCGGTATACCTTTTGACGATAAACAAACCCAAGCCCGCCCCGCCGTAAAGGCTAGCTTCGGACTATCCACTTGGCGAAATAACTCAAAAATGTTCGGCAGCAATTCCTTGGGGATTCCTAAGCCGCTGTCCGTCACCTTAAATAAAGCTGTCTTAATTTTAGGCCTTGTTCGAAAGTTACGTGGTCGCTTCAGACCAGTGCCAGGAAATCTGAAGCGATGTCAAGTATTTGCAAAAGATCGGC
>JACPFE010000170.1 GCA_016183145.1 Deltaproteobacteria bacterium
TTTTGACATCCGCACTTGTAAATCGCCGAAATAGGTAACCCAATCGTGACGCGTGAAAATCGGCCGGCCGCTTGCCTTACGACGAATGATGAGAACGCCGAGGCCGGCTAGAAGCACTAACAGCAATGTAAGACCTTCCCACAACACAAAGCCCATTATTTCCATGGTGTAGTCCTATCTTTTCTTCTCGTGCATCTTTTTCGCGTCGGTCTGAGTAGCCGTATAGCTACAAATTGCGTGCCGCAAATCAGGTTGCTCGCAAAAATAGGTTGGGGTCCGAACGGATGTCAACCTTCGAAGCTACGGGATTCTTTTCAATTCGCGCGCTTACGCCAGCGCGGATCGCGCGCTTGGCCAGGTTTCACGGGGATTTATCGATCCCATAGCACCCGCGGGGGAATTTGCGCTGTGATTTAATGAGGCAAGCGTGACGGAATCCGTCATTTCGTCGCGCGGACGCCCGGAGCTTCAGTAGGCGATGCGCGCCCTTTTTACCTGGTCGGCCCGGATCCATCCTTGCTTGGCGAAAAACTCAGACAAATAGCGAACTGATTGCTCGGCGGTAGCCCTGGCCATCTGAGCCACGTCGGTGCGGTACGCTTCATACCCAGTGCCGATAGCTCCGCTGGCAATCACCCCGGCGGTAACTCCTCCTTGGACCGCCGCACCAACCGGGACGGTTGCCGCTGCTCCGGGCATCTTCCCGCTGTCAGACCGAGTGGTGAACTCGAGCAGTTTTCGCCGTTCGGTTCCGTGGTAGAGTTCCACCCGCGTCTCCACTTTCGCTGCGCCGGAGCCAAAGCCAATGAGCAGCCGCCGCAGGGGATTGCCTTGATCGACGGTGAGAAATTTTCCGTCGATTAAAAGGTCGTTGTCCGCCACCGGCGTCCCGCGAGCGACCGGCGCGACGGCGAAACCTAGGCCGCGAAGTCCTTTGACTAATTCGCCGGTCGCAGCGTCCGCCGCGTGCCGCCTGATTTGACCTTCTCGTTCCGCCGGGTTCGTTACCGCGGGCTGCTGGCGGAGAATGCCTTGATATTCCTTGACGGCTGCCTCGTCCATCGTGAAGTCGTAAACGAGAATGCGCGCCGGCGGCGGAAGGTTGGTATCCTGAATCCGGCTCAATGGCCGTACCGCGGTTTGCCCGCAGGCGGCGATGAAGAAAAGAAGAATGACGAAAAAAAGTCGTCTTGCGGCTGGATAGCGAAAGCGACGGGAGCCACCCATATAGCCACTTGTACCAGCAGGACAAAATAAAGAAAAGCGAAATCGACCGCCACGGAATTCTTCTATTTCAAAAAGCCCCGTTCGCGGTAAAACCGCTTGGCGCCCGGATGGAGCGGCACGTCGTAGGGCGCTTCATCGTCATTGGCGCATAATTGCGCAATGTCGAGCGGCTTATAGTTGTCCGTGGGGATGAAGTCTTTGCGCTTCTCGATCGCTTCGCATAATGCATAGGCCACGTCGTTCGGCATGTCGGCGCGCACGATCATCGGCCAGCCGCTGAAGTCGAGGGTCTGAACATCTTCGCTCATGCCGCGAAACCCCAGCCTCGACATCATCACCGCGCGGTATCCCATCGCGGCCAGGGGCTTAAGAATCGCTCCATCCACGGGCAAGTAGCGAAATCCGTGATCGAGAGCGGTTTGCCCCCAGCTCTTGATCCCCTCGTCGAAGACCGCGTTGACCGCGCCGCTCGCGATCGTCGCGCGCCGCAGCGGATCGCTGGGCCGCGTCGCCGGGAAAATTTCCCCGCCCCACTTACGAATATCCGCGAACGAAAAGCCGGCGGAGCCCATTACCGCCGCCACGGTAAACACCGTCGAGTTTTCCCTGAGGGCGAGTGGGTCTACCCGCCGGGTGGAAAGCTTCAGTGGAAAGCGTTCCTTCTTGATTTGAGATAGCGAAGTGATGCCGGTCGATTCATGAACCGCGAAGGCGACAACGTCATGGGAAGGAAAAACCGCGACGGCGCGTAAGGGATAGCGTTTGCGAAATGGACCCTTGCCCCGATAAGCCATCGTCAACAACACCGACGGGTTGACCCATGCCAGGGAAATCTTGCCCTGCGCGACGGCGACGATCTCGCGCACGCCGCCGGTGGCAAAGGTGAGCGAGATGCCGTCTTTCTTGTCGCTGGTTCGGGCGGCGAGGGAGAGTCTGACCGCGTTGCCGAGGCGCGAATCGGTTTGCAAAACTCCTTCCGCCGCCCGCATAGATTCGGACGAGAGCGAGGTATCATACAGAGACGCCGCCAATTCCAGCAGTCCCTTGGCGCGCTGGACGCCCGCGTTATATCGCCTGATGGTCATAGGTCCGTTAGGCCTCCGAAGGAAACGCTCTATCATTGCGTGTCTGCTTGCCGGTAATCCCCCCGACGGTCAAGACACATCGCGGTTTGCTTTGTGAATTTTCGCTCCCGCAGGTTCAGTTGTGCGCCCGAATCAGATTTTGCGCGAGGCGCCAACGCAAGACTTCATTGGCGCCTTCGGTGATGCGCGTGCTGCGGATCTGGCGGTACCACCATTCGAGCGGCAGCTCTTTCATCAATCCCAGGCCGCCGTGCACCTGGATGGCACGGTCGACGACGCGACTCGCCATCTCGGTGGCCGTGACTTTGACCATGTAAGACAGATTGCGCACGTCCTCGCCTTGATCTTGGCGCCAGGCGCACTCGTAAACCATCAGCCGCGTCGCGTGCAGCTCCATCGCCGAGTCCGCGATCATGAACTGGATTGCTTGGCGATCGGCCAGCGGCCGGCCGAAGGTAACGCGGATCTTTGAGTATTCGATCATCATGTCCAGGGCGCGCTGGGCGATGCCCACCGGACGCGCGCCGTGGCCGCGAATTCGCCCTTCGGAAATCCATTTCTGGGCGAGTAAAAAGCCACCGCCGACCTCGCCGATCACGTTCGCGGCCGGCACGCGCACGTTGTCGAAGAGAATCTGCCAGGGCGCTTCTCCCATCATCGTGGGCCAATTCCGTTCGAGCACGACGCCGGGGCTCTTGAGATCGACGGCGAAGCAGGTAATGCCGCCGCGCGCGCGTTTCACGGGATCGGTCAACGCCATCAACTGGACATAGTCGGACCGCCCCGCGGCGGTAATGAAGCGTTTGGTGCCGTTGACGATGAACGAATCGCCGTCCCGCACGGCGCGCGTGCGCATCGCCGCCGGATCGCTGCCCGCGTCCGGCTCGGTCTGCGCGAAGCAAAACCGAATCTCGCCACGCAGCACGGGTTTTAAGAAACGCTCCTTCTGCTCTTCGTTGCAATGAAACAGTACCGGGCGCACTTCGGGTCCGAACAACTCCAAGCCGCGAAAGGGCAGGGAAGCCGCGCGCGCGACTTCCTCATGAATGATGCAGCGGGGCAAAAGCCCAAGACCGGCGCCGCCATACTCCGACGGCACGTCAAGCATCCAAAGCCCCATGGCCTTGGCTTTCTCTTGCAGCGGTTTGAGCAGCCGTTCCGGCATCGGCCCCTCGCTATCATGGCGGTACTCGTGCTCCAGCGGAATCAGTTCTTTATCCACGAAGCGCCGCACTGTGTCTTTGAGTAACTGCATCTCTTCAGGCAGATTGAAGTCCATCTTCTCCCCCTTCGCTCTTCTCGCAATTTTCGATTTGCGCAGCAAACGGATTATTAACTGAACAAGATTCCCTCACCCTCGCCCTCTCCCAGAGGGAGAGGGAAGGGGTGAGGGTTTTTCGGACCGGCCCCGAATCACTCCGACTACGGCCGGAATCGTTGGCGCCGGATCGGTCTGGTCTTTGAAGGGCGTAAGGCGCAGGCAAATTTCCGCGGCAGCCAAATGAAAGCCGCCTGGCAATCCCGCGGCCCGAAACGTTTCTGCGATTTCTTCCATCTCCCCTACGTAACGCCACATCTTGGGAACGGCCACCGCTGCGGCCCGCTGGCAACGGCGCTCGAGCTCCGGCTGGGAAATGTTCCATTCCTCTAACAGCGCCCGGTCGACGCCTTCGTGGGCCGAGAAAGCGCGGATCGCCAGAAGCAGCGCATCGGTGCATTTGGTCCACGCCGCGTAGGCGACTTTGAGGGCCGAGGCGGCACCGGGCTCCGGGCCGATAGCTCGGGCGTCGAGCATGCTCGCGGAAAATAATTTGGCTACTTCCGGCGCGCAAACTCCGGAGAGATAGAGGCGGGTCGTTCCGGCCTTTTTAACCGGCGCCCCGATGATGCCGCCGTCGACAAAACTCGCGCCGACTTTGCTGACGATTTCCCCGACCTGCACGGCGGTGGCCCGCGAGATCGCGTTGGCATCGACGTAGATGCCTTTGAACTTGTACTGCGCTACGCTTTGCGCGACTGCCAGCGCGGCGTGGGGCGGGCAGACGGAGAGAACGACCTCGCTCTCGCGCAATGCGTTAGCGAGAGTTTGCACATCCTGTAGGCCGGCTTGCTTCGCCCGTTCCCGGCTTGTATTGCTCCTTTGGTCTGACGCCCAGACGACGCGCGCGCCGCTGGTGGCGGCGGCCGCGCCGATGGTGGAACCCATGTTGCCGGGATGCAAGAGTGCGATGGTCTTGATGGTCATTTTAAGTACCTCCGCTGATATGCGGAAGCTAATCGAGATCGGTGCATTTAGTCAAGGAAGCTGGAGGAACATATTGCCGGTTTTCCTTGACCTGGGCCGGTCTCATTGATAAGCGAGGAAACATGTTGATACTGAGCAACGAAGAAATCGAGTCGTTTTTATCCATCAAGACTTGCATCGACGCCCTTGAGCGGGCCTACAGGAGTTGGAATCAAGGCAAAGCGATCAACCGCCCGCGCACGGATTTGGTGCTGCCCTCGCCCAATGAGTCCGGCGTCTATGCTTTCAAGTCGATGGAGGCGGGGCTCACCGATCCGCCCATCGTCGCGATGCGCATCAACTCCGACATCATCCGCTGGCGGCAGCAAGGGGAGAGGGTCTTAAAAACCAAGGTGCCGGCCGCTCCCGGCGATAAGTACGTGGGACTGGTCATGTTGTTCTCGACTGAGAACGGCGAGCCGCTGGCGATTTTCCCCGACGGTGTCGTTCAGCGAATGCGGGTCGCGTCGAGCAGCGCCATCGCCGCGCGCCATCTGGCGCGCGCGGATGCGAGCATGCTGGCGCTGTTCGGTTCCGGTTGGCAGGCGGGGAGCCATCTGCCGGCAATGTGCGCCGTCCGCAATATCAAGAGAGTGAATGTTTTCAGCCCCACCAAGGCCAACCGCGAAGCCTTCGTAAAGGAGATGCAGCAAAAGGTCGCCGCGGAGGTCCATGCGGCGGATAGTCCGGAAGATTGCGTGCGCAATGCCGATATCATCGCAACCACCACGAATTCTCTATCGCGGGTGATAAATCCTGATTGGGTTAGGCCGGGCATGCATGTCACCTGCGTGCGGGTGCCGGAGCTCGGCGATGAGACGATCCGAAAGGTCGACCGGTTGATCATCCACTCGCATAAGCACGCGCCGGAAAACTATGTCGCCGGTTTCGGCGACGACGGCATACCGGCCCACGACGCCATCGACATCATCAAGCGAGGCCCAGGGAAAGCAAAGGACTCACTGGTCGAGCATCCCTTTTGGCTGGCCGCTCCCGAGCTGAGAGAACTAGTGGCCGGCAGCGTGCCGGGCCGAGCCACACCGGAAGAGACCACCTGCTTTCTAAATAATTTAGGCATCGGCCTACAGTTCGCCGCCGTCGGCGCGGCGGTTTTCACCGAAGCTAAGGCCAAGGGAGTCGGGCGCGAGATTCCCACCGATTGGTTCTTGGAAAGCGTGCATCCGTAGGTGGATCAATTGTCTTGCCAGCTTCGGGGCTGTGATCCTCACGTTTTTCGACGGTGCTGAACTCGAAAGCCAGACCTTAAAGAGATCTTGGAAAGAGAGACCGGTGCGAGAAGTTATCGGCTTCCTTGCGCCGTTGGCCTGTTCATGGCTGACGCATCAGTCTCTTTTGGCAAGGGATCTCAGACGAGCACAAATTGCTGGAATCCAGATCACTCGATTCCTAACTCCTTTAGCTTGGTATAGAGAAGCTGGCGGTTTATGCCTAGCAGCCGAGCTGCCTCGGCCTTATTCCCCTGGCACCGAGCCAGAGCGCGCCGGATCATTTCCCGTTCTAGACTTTGCACCGCTTCCCCAAGCGGGCGAGTCAGCAACTCGGCGCCGCGAAACTGCGAAATGCCGGGTTCGGTTTCGCCTGCTAAAGGTATCGGAAAGTCGGCGGCCGTGATCAACGCACCGCGGGCTAGAACGAGAGCGCGCTGGACGATGTTCTCCAGTTCGCGGACATTCCCTGGATAGTCGTAGGCGAGGAGCAGGCGGGTTGCCTCTTCGGTGAATCCACGGGGCGCATCACTGCGCTCCTGGCCGTGCCTCCACAGAAAGCCCTCGGCCAGAGGAAGAATATCCGCGCGCCGCTCGCGCAGCGGAGGGAGATGAATTCGCACCACGTTCAGACGATAGTAAAGGTCTTCGCGAAAGCATCCCTCCGCCACAAGCTGTTCCAAAGATCGGTTAGTGGCGGCGATGAGCCGAAAGTCAACCGGGATGCTCCGGCCACCAAGCCGCTCGACGACATGATCCTGGAGAGTGCGAAGCAGCTTTGCCTGGGTGCCGACGGGCAGGTCCCCAATCTCATCGAGGAATACGCTGCCGCCCGCCGCTGACTCGAAGCGCCCCATCTGATCGCGGACCGCGCCGGTGAAGGCACCGCGCTCGTAGCCGAACATTTCGCTTTCGAGCAGCGACTCTGGAATCGCCGGACAGTTGACGGCGACAAACGGGCCATCGGCTCGGAGGCTGTGGCGGTGAATCGCTCTGGCGACCAGTTCCTTTCCGGTTCCGGATTCGCCAGTGATAAGAACCGTGGCGTCTGCGGGCGCGGTTTTACCGATGAGCTTGAAGACCTCGCGTATCGCAGCGCTTTGCCCGATCAGCTCGCCTTCGGCGCCAAGCCGGCTTCGACTGACTTGGTCTCGAAGGCTATCCAACTCGCGTCCGAGCCGGGCGACCTCCACCGCCCGCCTGGCCGCTCGGATGACTTCTTCTTCGTTAAACGGCTTGGTGATGTAGTCAAACGCGCCCAGCTTCATCGCCTCGATGGTGTTGTCGCTCGTGCCAAAAGAGGTGATGATCACCACGGGAATCGTACGCCAGGAAGCAGAGTCGTGAAGCATGCGCAGGGTTGCAAGCCCATCGAGGCGCGGCATTTTGAGATCGAGGAAAACCACATCGGGAGAAGCGCTTCCACTTTGGAGTTGCTCAATGGCTGTCTGACCATCGCCCGCTTCCCAGACCTGGTAGCTTGCCTCTTCAAAGATCTCCCGAAGAGTCTCCCGAAGGTGGCGCTCATCGTCGACAATCAGAATAGAGCCTGACTGAGAACTCAACATGGAAAAATCACCTGCACTGTGGTTCCGATACCGGGCTCGCTGTCAACTTTTATTTCACCGCCGTGCGACCTGACGATCTCGGCAGCCACGAATAAGCCCAAGCCGGTCCCCTTGTCCTTGGTCGTGTAGAAGGGCTCGAAGAGCCTGCTCATCTCTCCGGAGGGAATTCCAACGCCGGTGTCGCTTATAGTTAGAGCTACGCGTTGTGCACCGGCGTCCAGCGCTGAGGTCATTACCTTCACGCGACCCCCCTTGGGAGGCAATGCCTCCAACGCATTGGTCAGGATGTTGTCGAGGACCTGGCCTAGACGATCCTTGTCCAGATGAACCGGAGCTGTGAGGGGAGCCGGCTCGAAGACAAGCTCGCCCCTTTGAGAATCAGCGCGCGCGCGGTAGAGCTCCAGCCGATCGGTCACAAAGCGGTTGAGATCAAAGGGCGCGGGGCGGAGATGGATGGGCTTAGCCAACTGCAGAAGGCGATCTACGAGATGGTCAAGACGGTCGATCTCGGATTGAATGACGGAAAAGTTTTGGCAAAGCTTCTCTGGATCGGCGATCGCCTTTATGCTCCTCTCTACCTTCAGGCGGATGGAAGCGAGAGGATTTCGAACTTCGTGCGCAACCGCGGCGACGAGTCTGCCCAGCGCCGATAGCTTATCGGCCCTTCGCAGATCCGCTTCGAGCCGGGCTTGTCGCTCCTGCTGATCTCGCAGCGAGCGCGCCAGTCGGTTTACAGCGGCGGCAATCCGGTCAAGCTCGGCACCGCCTTGCGAGCTTATTTCGGCTCCTAAGTCATGCTCCACGGCCAGCAAACCCGCCTCGAGTGTTTCGACGCCTCGTGAGAGCTGCCGCACGGTAAAGCTCGCCCACGCAGCGATGCCGGCCACTACACCCAAAAGAATGATCAGACCCCACCCGTACAGGGGCGCAGCAATGGCGCGGACGCCAGTCAGGCGATGCATCAGCCACAAAGATCCTTCGGGACGCCCGCCGGCCATAACCGGACGGGCGTAAAACAGGATCACATCCCGCGCGGCGTCTGCTTGTTCCGTAACTGCCTTTTCCTCCCTGAACGCGCGCCGCGCCACGCGCCGAATCACGTCTTCTTCCGCGGCAGGCACGTCCGTTTTCCTGCCGGTCCCTTGATAGGTCGGATAGGCATAACCGACAAGGGCGTCATCGGCAGAAATGTAAAAACCTCCCTCGACCCCCTGATAGCCGGCGAGAAGGGCTTCTGTAAGCTGGGTGATTAAAACTTCCTCCCGCGCGGCCAAAGGCGAGGGAGCATCCCGCTCTAAGAAAGAAGCAGAGAGATAGTGGTAGCGATTGGCCATCTGATTGCCCGCGACGGCCAACTGGCGCTCCGCTTCCCCCACCACGGCAGCTTCCGTCCGGTGTAGCATCTGGAAAGCTAAGAACGCGGCGATGGCAACTGCCGCGGCGGCCAATGTCCCGAGGACAGCCAACCGGCTCTTCAGTGACCATGTACCATGCTTTAGTTCTTGGGCCATGGTGCCCGCCAATCCAGATCTTTATCCTTTGCATTACGGGTTGACAACGCCTTAGAGGGCTTTGTTAACCCTTCTTCCCCTTTTTCCCCTTCTTGTCGGGCTTGCCGTCGATGTCGGTAAGGATCTCCCCGCTGGCGAGGTTAATCTGGCTGGCGCGCAGAGCGGTGCCGAGGTTTGTCCGCGCGCCAGGTCCTGAGATCGTGATGGTATCCCGCTCCCGAAGGGCGTTGGCGACAAGGTAGCCTATATGGGGCGGGAGCTTCACCTGTTCACCGGACGCCATGATCAGGCCATCGACGCTGCCGGCCGGATTGACGAGGATGCGAGCCACGTTCCCGGTAACGCTCAACCATTGGCTGGCAGCCGGCCTAGTCTCATAGCCCGTGGGTGGTTGATCTATGACGGTCTGCCCCGTGGCGGCGCTGGTTACGCTCAAACCCTCGACGGCTGTCCCGAATTGGGTGCGCAGCCCCGTGAAACCGATTACGCTCACTTTTTGTCCGGGTTTCGCAATCGCGGCGAGAGAGGCCCCAATGTGCGGGGGAAACTTGACCCGCGTCCCGTCGGCGAGGAGGAACCCATCGATCTCCCCGTTGTGATTGAGTAAGACAATTTTAATTTCGCCAGCGATCATGGCCGTCGGCTTGACGCCTGCAGGAGGCGCCGCGGCTGCGAGAAGTTCGTCCTGAACGGTCGGCAAGCTCATTATGCATGTAATAGCGATCGCCCCAAGGACTGATACAACTTTATATCTTGTCATCGTGTTCCCTCCCTTTGCTCACATGACTTTTCCGTGAGAGCAAGGGATGTGCCGAAAAATCGGATTGAACCGGGGAAAGGCGGTTTTACAGCCAAATTCGCTCCTTGCGTTGTGAGCGAAATCGAGAAAGTGTCATGCTGACTGACACTGCGGCGTAACATTTCACGACAGCAGCGAGCCGCCGTCGGCGCGGCGGTTTTCACCGAAGCCAAGGCCAGGGGAGTCGGGCGCGAAATTCCCACCGACTGGTTTTTAGAGAGCGTGCATCCGTGATTTGTTCTCACACATAGGCACGGGTCGGCGCTTCGCGGCGGTCCCGACCTGCGGAATGCAACAGCCTTCTCCGCGATGCCCTCCGATACTCGCCTTAGCGCATTGACTCACGCTTCGATTAGCGATAGCAGTAGGCCGGGAGCAAATTCAATGCTGAAAGGAGAATAAACCATGGCACTTCGATTAGGGGACGTGGTCCCGGATTTTTCCGCGGACACGACAGAAGGCAAAATCAATTTCCATGAATGGATCGGCAACGGCTTCGCAATCCTGTTCTCGCACCCGAAGGATTTCACGCCGGTGTGCACCACCGAGCTGGGTTATCTGGCCGGTCTCAAGCCGGAATTCGAAAAGCGCAACTGCAAGATCATCGGGCTGAGCGCCGATCCGGTGACCGACCACAACGCCTGGGCCAAGGACATCCAGGAGACGCAGGGGTACGCGCCGAACTACCCGATCATCGGGGACGCGGATCTGACCGTCGCCAAGCTCTACGACATGCTCCCGGCGAGCGCGACATGCTCCCGGCGAGCGAGACGCCCGGCAAGCGCACTGCGGCGGACAACCAAACGGTCCGCACGGTGTTTGTCATCGGGCCGGACAAGAAAGCCAAGGCGATGCTCGTCTATCCGATGAGCACCGGCCGCAACTTCGACGAGGTGCTGCGTCTGCTCGATTCGGTGCAGTTGACCGCCAAGCATACGGTCGCGACGCCGGTCAACTGGAAGCCGGGCCAGGATGTCATCATCCCTACGTCGGTCTCCGACGAGGACGCCAGGAAGAAGTACCCGCAAGGCTACCAGACGCTCAAGCCATACCTGCGGGTGGTTTCGCAGCCGGACAAGTAACCGCGCAATCAAAAGGGGACAGTCCCCATTCCGGAAGGGGGACTGTCCCCGTTCTCTACGGATAGGGGAGTGGCGGATGGCAAATCTGCCGCCGCACTCGCCCTGGCCGATGGAGAA
>JACPFE010000171.1 GCA_016183145.1 Deltaproteobacteria bacterium
GAACGCCAAGGAAGGCGGAAAGTCGGCCAATCAAATCTAGGATCCGGCTGCCTGGACCAGCACCAGCGGCGAGTCGCCTTCAGGACCCGCTCCAGTGCTTTCCACTAGGGGCGGCGGCAGATTGCCGTTTTGTTGCTGCAATTTTTTCCAGGTCTGTCGAGCCATGATGATGTAGACTTTACCCGTACCGAGTTTGGCAATCACTTCCGGTGAAGGATCGAGCTCATCGATAAGCCCGCCGCGGTAAAAGATCACCGGATCGCTGTTAAATCCCCCGAATAGATAAAGCCTGTCATTTGGCTCGACGCGCCTGTTGACCTCCTCCATGAACGCACGATAGCTCTTTGATTCCGCGATGGCGGGAAGAATCATCGACCAACCGATGAAAGCCATAAGAATTGAAATCGGCACTAACCGATAGGCCGCCGAGCGCGCCCGCGCCAGCCACAATGAATGCGCCGTCGCCAGCCACAAAATTCCCGACAAACATGCCGCGGCGGTAAAAGCGACGCCGAAACCGGCGATCGCATTTTTGACCACCAGAAGATTGGCGCGATCCTTCGGTTTAAGGAGGCGTTCGACCGGCGCAAGAAACCAGGCCAGGTCGCGGTTCCAAAGCGGTCCGAGGGTCACGACGAGGAGCAGGATGCCGCTGACAGCGGCGAATGCGGCGATGGACCGATAGATGGCCAATCTTCCTCCCGTTGCGCCCGCTTGATCGTAGAACCACTTGGCCGTGAACAACGCGAGCGCGGGATAGAGGGGCAAGAGATATACCGACCGTTTCCCCATGGCGATGGAAAAGAAAAGGAACATGACCAAAAACCAAAGCATCGTAAACAGACGATCGTCGTCCGAGAAAAAGCCCCGCTTAAATCCGTCCCATAACGCCATCGGGAGAAATAGACACCAGGGCAAACCCTGGGAGAACAGATAGGTAAGGTAATAATAAACCGGTTGGCTATGGCCGGAGCCGCCCGCGAACCGTTCGAGGTTCTCCCGCAAAATCTGGCGGTCGACAAACCCTTCCCCTCCCCGCGTAGCCGCGAGACCGTACCACCCGACGGCCAGAAACAACGTAACCAAGACCCCGGGGTGAAAGCCGAACTTGGCGAAGAGGTCCCAGCGTCGCCTCAGAGCGAGAAAGCATGCGATCACGAGGCCAGGCAAAAGAATCCCCAACGGCCCTTTGGCCAAAGTCCCGATCCCGACAAGGGCGTAGAAAGCAAAATACCAAAGCTGGTTTGTGAGAAAGCCACGGTAGAGATAATAAAAAAGCACAAGGCTCGCCGTCACGAAAAAACAGAGCGTCATATCGACCCGCGCGCTTAGCGCCTGAGTCTGGTAGATGAGCGTCGTCGCGAGCACGGCGCCGCAGAGAAGTCCGGCCCGTGCGCCGAAAAGTTTTCGCCCCAACGCGTAGATGAGCAACACGCCCAAAGTCGCGTACAAAGCGGACGGAAAACGGATCGTCGCCTCGTTCAGCCTGCCGGTGACCTGGTAGGTCAATGCCGCCGACCAGTGAAACAGCGGCGGCTTGGAGGGAATGGCTGTGGCGCGCTTGAGCGGAAATAACCACTCGCCGCGCTGGACGATATCCTGGACGGCGAGCGCTTCACGTGGCTCGCCCTTGTCGAAAAAGGGCGTGGACCCGAGGTAGGGGAAATAAAGAACCCCGCAGAGAATGACCAGTAGAAGGATATGAATCAGAGACTGAGATCGAGCCAACGTCGCTTGAGTCATCAACTAAAGTAGATAAACCTTTCGTAGAGCTTCTTAAAGAGACGAAATTGCAATCCTTGCCATCGCCATCGCTACTTGTTTCGGATCAGTATTCCCCTCTCTATTCTCTCCCCCTTCGACGGGGGAGAGTTAAAGTGGGGGTGATTCGACCCGCGCCAACGACAAGCTTTTCACCCCTATCCTGGCCTTCCCCCCTCAAAGGGGGAAGGAACACTCCGGTCTTTCGACTCTTCTTTCGTGCGTGGCAGGTTTGCCGCGATGGACTCGGAACAGCGCTATTTCTTCCCCAACGCCTCAGGGTTCAGCACATGGCTTGGTTTGCCGGCGGCGAAAGCGAGAATATCCTCGACCACAACGGCATAGTACTCTTCGTAGCTTTCTCGTGTGACATAGCCGAGATGGGGCGTGCAGGTGACGTTGCTCATCTTGATGAGCGGCTCATTCGCGCCGACCGGCTCTTCGTCATAAACATCCACCGCGGCAAAGCCGGGCCGCCCGGCCTTGAGCGCGTCGACCAAAGCGCCAGTGGCAATAAGCCCGGAGCGACTGGCGTTGACGATCAACGCCGTCGATTTCATGCGCGCGAGATCATCGCGCGTCACGATCCCCCGCGTATCTTTGTTGAGCGGCAAGTGCAAACTCAAAATATCCGCCTCGGCGAAGAATTCCTCCCGGCTCTTGGCCACTTCAAACCCGCCGGCTCTGGCGCGCCCGGTCGAGCCTTCCCGCCCCCAGCAAACCACGCGGGTGCCGAAGGCTTTGCCGACCCCGGCCACAATGCTGCCGATCTTTCCGAAGGCGTAAATGCCAAGCGTTTTCCCGTGAATGGCGATCCCGAGCGTCGACTGCCAATGGCCTTCTTTTAACCGTCTCACTTCGTAAGGAAGATTGCGCAACGCGGAAAGTATGAGTCCCCAGGTAATCTCCGCCGTGGCATTGGGATTGCCCGAACCACCGGCGGAAACCACGATCCCCTTCTCCGTGCAGGCCGCGAGATCGACGTGGGTTGCCGCGCGCCCGGTCTGACCGATCAGCTTGAGCTTCGGCAGCCGCTCGATCACCGCGCGAGGAAATGCGGAACGCTGCTGCGTGAGCAGCACCACGTCGGCATCTTTCAATCGTTCGGCGAGCCGCTCCGGATCCTTTTCGGTGTCGGTATAAACGATCACTTCGTGACCGCTCAGCTTGGCATAGCACTTGAGCGTCTTGAAAGCGTTTTGATAGTCATCGATGACCACAATCTTCATGAATCTTTTCTCCTTCTTCAATTGCCTTCGTGTTCTTCGTGCACTTCGTGGTGATTCGCTTGCGGTGCGCAAGCGCACCCTACGGAGCTAAAGGCGTTGGGTAAACTTCTTAAGTTCCCTCTCCCCCCGTGGAGTAGCTACTCGATCGGGTCTACAGTCTCAACCGTGGTAAATACTCCACGGGGGAGAGGGCTAGGGTGAGGGGTATGTGAACTTATTTATGACCGTTACTATAAAGTCGATCCGGTCGCTGACGGACGCTGCTGTAATCAACCCATCGAGCCGTTTGACAGCACGACTTCGACCCGGATATTTTACTCATGGTTCAATCTTCTATAACATCGGAGGCGCGGATGAAAGCTATTCGCATCCATCAGTTCGGTCCGACCGAAGAGGCTTTGCAGTACGAAGAGGTGCCGACGCCGGAGCCCGGGTCCGGCGAGCTGTTGATCAAAGTCGAGGCGGCTTCACTGAATCGCGCCGACATCGGCTTGAGAAAAGGCACCTACCGCATTTCCGCCGATGCGCTGCCGATTATTCCTGGGCGCGAATTCGCCGGCGCCGTTGCGAGAGTCGGCGCCAACGTCAGCGAATTCAACGTCGGCCAACGCGTCGTCGCCTACCCGAGCCTCGGCGGCTACGCGGAGTACGCCGTCGCGAAAGCTTCCGAGGTGCGACCGGTGCCGGATGGCGTCAGCTCCACGCAAGCCGCCGCGCTGCCGACGGTGTTTCTCACCGCCTGGTTCGGTCTGTTGGAAGATGGAAAACTCAAGGCGGGGGAATGGCTGCTCGTGCAGGCCGGCAGCAGCGGCGTCGGTAACGCCGCGATCCAGATTGGCAAGCACTTAGGCGCGAAAGTCATCACTACTTCCAGCAGTGAAGAGAAATGTCGCAGGCTGCGGCAACTGGGCGCGGATGTGACCATTGATGTTTCACAGAACGATTTCGTTCCCGAAGTGATGCGTGTCACGGGGAACCGCGGCGTCGACGTGGTCCTGGAAATGATCGGCGGTGAAGTCTATCAAAAGAGCTTACAAGTGCTGGCACCCGGCGGACGCCTGTTCTCCATCGGTGGCGCCTTCGGCGCCATTCCCGATCCCCCGCCGCCGCTGACCGAAGGACGCAAAGCGTCGCGCTTTTCGATCACGAATTATCTCAAGGCGAAGCCCCAGGATTTCCGGCAGCTCGACGCGATTCTAAAATTGGTTAGGGAGAAAAAGTTTCAAGTCGTGATCGGCAAAACCTTTCCCTTGGCGGAAACCCGCGCGGCCCAGCGCTATCTCGAAGGCCGCGAGCATTTCGGCAAGATCGTGCTGACGATGTAATTTTTTGGGGAGGTATTTATGGCGTTTAGAATTCGACGCGTCGGCCATCTGGTATTGCGAGTCAAGGATCTCGAACGCTCGCGCAAATTTTTCACCGAGGTCTTAGGTTTCCCGCAGGTCGGCCAGAACGACCGCGGCATGCTTTTCTTCAGCACCGATGTGGCGGACAACCACCATATGCTCGCCATTCGACAGGCGAAAGAGGGATCGGGGATGCCAGACCCCGAGCGCGTGGGTATGGAGCATGTCTCGTTCGAGCTCGGCGGCTTCGCCGAGCTGCAGGATGCCTACCGGCGATTCAAGGAGCACGGCGTCGTCATTCACCACACGGTCTATCACGGCGTGGCCAAAAGCATCTACTTCTTGGACCCCGACGGCAACATGCTGGAGGTCTACTGCAACGTACCGCCTGAGGAATATCGCAAGTCGGCGCCGAACCCCTATTTCCGCTACGGCAGCATCGAAGACGAGCTAGAGGGCAAAGTGCCGCAGCGGCCGGGCACGGTGGCACCCTAGGATCTTTCGACAAGTCTCCGACGGATCAGTCGAATGAAGAATCGTAACGCGACCCGTTGAACGATGTGCCGCCATAACATTCTCTTCCCCCTTGACGGGGGAAGATTAAGATGGGGGTGTAAAGGTCGTTTACAAACGTTATGTCATTCACCCCCACTCTAACTCTCCCCCATCGAGGGGGAGAGAACGCTGATATTTTTCCGAACATGACGTGCGCCGTTCAGCGGGGCACTTTCCTTCTCGTAGCCGCATGTCTCCGCCTCTGTTAAAATAGTCTCCATGAACGAGGCTCAAGAAAGACAGAACCCCGCCGCCACGAGGCTCTCCGTGCCGGTTCCCGATCTCGCCGGCATGAGCGACGACGAGCTGTTGCGGATGCGCATCTGCGATCTCAAGCTCAAGATCGCCGGCAGCGAGCTGGAATCACGAATTGAAAAGTTCTCCGCCGAGCTCGCCGCCAAAGGTATCTCGTTCAAGCCGCTTTGTTATCTCGGTGACGAATGGTTCTGCCCCGATGGCTGCGCCACCATCGCCATTCCGTTCTACCTCGCTCACCCACGCTTAAAAAAGTTGGAAGACAAAATGATGATGGAAGTAGAAGGCGGCACGGAATCCTGGTGCATGAGGCTTTTGCGCCACGAGATGGGCCATGTCTTGAACCATGCGTACCTGCTGGAGAAGGACAAACGCTGGCAAAAGATGTTCGGGCCGCCGTCGTTGGAATATTCCGAAAGCTTTCGCGCCCGCCCGTATAGCCGCCGCTTCGTGCGCCACCTCGACGGTTACTATGCCCAGAGCCACCCGGAAGAAGACTTCGCTGAGACGGTGGCGATCTGGCTCACGCCGGAGCTGGACTGGAAGCAGCAGTACAAGGGTTGGACCGCGCTCAAGAAGATCGAGTTCGTCGAGGAGTTGATGAGCAAACTCGCCGGACAGCCGCCGCTGGTGATGTCCAAAACAAAGATGGGCGAAGCAGCGCGCCTGCGCTCGCGGCTGGAAGCTTATTACAAGCGGCGGCGCCGCTTATACGCCCAGGAGTTCCCCGACTTCTTCGACGCCGACTTGCAGAAATTATTCGTTCCCGCTGCCGCCGCGCCGGACAACGAGCGGGCCGCGTCTTTCTTGCGGCGCTCGGGCAAGTTGATTTTGAACGCCGTTTCCGCCTGGACCGGCGAGCCAAAGTTCACGCTCAGCCGGCTTCTGCGCGCGTTGACCGACCGTTGCGCCGAGCTCGATCTTCGGCTACGAGCGCAATCGGCCGGCGTCGAAATCGCCGCCTACCTGGCGACCCTGGCGTCGCATTACCGTTCGACCGGAAAGTTCAAGGGAGCGTAGGATTATTCATGGTCCGAGGAAGAATCACGACACCGTGTCAATCGAGGAGTGAGCCTGGAGGAGCGAAGGCACAGAGGCGAAAAGTTTCAATGCCGTGTATGGCGCTCGGCACAGCGCACGAATTTTTTCCACGCGTCCGCTTTACAAACTCAGCTTGCAGGCCGCACCAAGGCACAGGCCCATTGCCTTCGCTCCGGAGGGCTCGCGCCTCGATTACTGTCAAGTGGTAATCCGGGCTGGGACATGGCGCGCGCGCGAAAACGATACAAGGTCCTGGTGCTCTTCGACAGCGCGGGCACGCCTCCGGCGGATCAGGATTTCAGCAAGGAACTAAAAACCGACGATTGGGCGGCAGAAGCTCATGTCATCGGCGCGCTAAAAAAACTCGGCCACGAAGTGCGCACCATCGGCGTGTGGGACGAGCCGGGCATGATCATCGACGAGATCAAAGCCAGCGCGCCCGACGTGGTCTTCAATTTGACCGAGCACTTCAACGAAGTCTCGGCCTATGACCGCAATGTCGCCGGGTTGCTAGAAATGATGGAGGTACCCTACACCGGTTCGAGCCCCACAGGACTGACTCTCTGCAAGAACAAAGGAATGGCCAAGGAGCTTCTCGCCTACCACAAGATTCGGGTGCCGAACTTCGCGATCTTTTCCCCCGGCGCCGCGATCCGTAGGCCGAAGCGACTCAAGTTTCCGCTGTTCATCAAGCCGCTCAAAGAAGAAGGCTCGGTGGGCATCTCACAGGGTTCCTTCGTCGAAACCGATGAGGCATTCGAGGAACGGGTGCGTTTCATCCACGAACGGCTGAACCAGGAAGCCCTGGCGGAGGAATACATCGACGGCCGGGAGCTTTATGTCAGTATCCTCGGCAACGATCATCTGCGGGTATTTCCCTATCGCGAGGTGATCTTCGCGGAAGTCCCCGACGAGCAACCGAAGTTCGCCACCTTCAAGGCCAAATGGGACGACGCCTACCGCGAGCGTTGGGGCATTCGAAACGTTTTCGCCGAGTCCCTGCCCAACGGCACTCATCAGCGCGTCGCGAACATCTGCCGCGCCGTCTACCGCGCGCTGCGCATTCGCGGCTACGGACGTATCGACCTGCGGGTCACCTCCGAGGGGGAGATCGTGATATTGGAAGCTAACCCCAATCCGAACTTGGATCGTGACGACGAGTTCGCCCAATCCGCCATGAAAGCCGGCCTCAGCTATCCGAGGATGATCCAGCGGATCTTAACTCTGGCATTGACC